>NZ_JBHVSK010000006.1:157333-354189 GCF_042885235.1 Paenibacillus sp. NPDC058071 | reverse complement strand
CGCTACAACGGAGGTTATTTGGCATGTATAGAATTATAACAAGATTTTTCTTAAAGACCAAGAGGTCAAAGCTTGACAAACATTAGCTGGTTTTTGTCCCCGCTTTCTATAAGTGCGAGTTCAAAAAATCCGGTTTTCAGCACCAAAAAGGTTGAACAACCTCTATTAATTGTTGCAGATGTCCCAGCACTTATCGTCTGACAGGCACATATATATATCCTATCAATATCTGCTAGAGATAGATGCTGTTGGGCATAATATCCGGAAAGGAGGCTTTGCCTTGATAATTGTCCTTATCGTTTGCATGGCTGGCATTTCGCTCATCTGGCTTCTGACTCCTCCTTCGGTTCATCATGCCGCGCAGCCATCGTCGACGCTATCTTCTCAACCGGCCAAGCATTGCGAGAGCAATTCAAAGCTGCCGTCGGTTGTGGGCGAATAATTCGCCGGCAGAAAACAGAATACGAGGTGATCGACATTTGGTACTAACAACCGGGGCTTGGCTCACGATACTCTCGTTTCTCATAACCGTCATCCTGATCTTATGGCGGCCGAGAGGACTGAACGAAGCCGTACCTGCTACTTTCGGAGCCTTGCTTGTCCTATTGAGTGGAACCGTGTCGCTGACCGATCTTGCGACAATAAGCGGGACCGTCAGCGGGGCCGCCATTACAATTATGGCCACCATCGTTATGGCTATCGTATTGGAAAGCTTCGGATTTTTTGTCTGGGCCGCGGAAGGTTTGGCTATAAGGGCCAAAGGCTCAGGCATTCGTTTATTCTGGTACGTCAATCTGCTCTGCTTTTTAATGACGCTGTTCTTCAACAATGACGGAAGCATTCTCATTACAACGCCGATTCTGCTCATTATGCTTCGCCATCTCGGCCTCAAAAATCATCAAAAAATCCCTTATCTCCTCTCCGGCGCTTTAATCGCCACCGCCTCGAGCGCGCCAATCGGCGTCAGCAACATCGTCAACCTGATCGCGTTGAAAATCGTCCATATGGATTTATACATGCATACGCTGATGATGTTCGTCCCCGCAACTCTCGGCCTCCTCTTCCTCACCTTCCTGCTCTTCCTTTGCTTCTATAAGCAGCTTCCGAAACGCATTCCGAAGACCGTCTCCATCACGACACTTCCGCCGCATCATAACCCTCCGCATAAATCGGCAGGCCATCATCCTTTGAGCGACCGCTCGGTTGCCGCAACACTCGTCAAACAAAAGTACAGCAACCGCTTTATGCAAAATGTTCTGCTGTTCGTCTTCGCCATTCGCCTCAGCCTGTTCGGCGCTTCCTACATTCATATTCCTATCGAAATGGTAGCGGTCGCTGGATCAATTGTATTGCTCCTCTGGCGCTGGATCTATTTGAAAGTATCTCCGAAAGACATCGTTACGAAAATCCCTTGGCATATCCTCGTCTTTGCCTTCGGCATGTATATCATTATTTACGGCTTAAACAATATCGGTTTAACCGAGAGCCTCGTCGCACTCTTTGAGCCGCTCGTATCCGGCAACCTGATGAACGCCAGCCTGCTAATGGGCGGACTGCTATCCGTCATGTCTACCATCTTCAACAACCATCCTGCGCTGATGGTCGGCACACTGACGTTGACGCATATGGGACTGGACCCGCTGACGCTTAAAATTTCTTATTTGGCCAGCGTAATCGGCAGCGATATCGGCTCGCTTCTACTCCCGATCGGGACGCTTGCTTCCTTGATCTGGCTGCATATTTTGAAACAACACAAGGTCAAAATGAGCTGGAAGGAATATATGAAGGTTACGTTTATCGTCATACCGCCAACTCTCGTCTTTACGCTTGTCGGCTTGGCGCTTTGGGTTTCCTGGCTGTATCCGTCTCATTAAGAAAGGAGGAGGTTGATTAGATGTTTTATGATTACGTCGGTAAAGAGGTAAGTTTGGAGCTGGCGGGCAGCGGCAAGCTTACCGGCACTCTAATCGATTGCGGCAGCGACGCTGCGGTTCTGCTGCAGAACGAAAGCTACGTGTATGTCGCCATCGGGCACATTTTGCAGGCGGAGCTTACGGAGGAGAAACTATCAGACTCCTCGCCGAATACGAACGCTGCAAATCATGAAGGCGGCAAGTTAAAGCTCTTCGAATCCCTTGTCCGCGCGACGGGATTGCCTTCGCAAATCAAACTGGATCGGCATCTTTCCTTCTTCGGGACGATTGCCGATGTTACGGACGACTACTTCGAGTATGAGACGTTTGGCGGAGGACGGCTGACCGTGCCCATTACGCACCTAAAATGGCTGATGCCGTTGAGCGGAGGCCTAGAATGGCCGTCGGCCGCACCGCCGGAATCCGAGCAAGAAAAAAAGGAGAAGCCGCAGACGTTCCGCGAATGGCTGCTCCAGGCGCAAGGCTGCGCCGTGAACGTGCAGCCGGGAGCTTCTCCAGGTCTAGTCGGCTACGTTGAGCGGATAGGCGACGCTTTCCTGCTGCTGCGCCTGCCCAACAACAGGCTGATCGTGCAGCATATTGATCACATTAAATGCGTCTCGCTTTTTCCATGAAGCATTGACAGAGCCAGGGAACTCTTGCCCGACCAGTCAACCTTTTTCACTGCGCAAGGTTAACCTCATCGTTTCGACGCTATCTGGCAAATCCGCCAACTTTTAATTACAGAACGTCAAGACTCTCCAGCAAATCCTCCTTCAAATCCTCCCCATCCTCAATTCCGACGGACAGTCGGATTAACCCTTCCGATATGCCCAGCGTCTCCCTTCTCTCCTTCGGAATGGAAGCATGCGTCATTAGAGCCGGAACGGATACGAGACTTTCCACCGCTCCCAAGCTTTCCGCCAACGTAAAAAGCCGTAATTGCCGTAAAACGGCTGCGGCTTTTTGTCCGTCTCCGACATCAAAGCCGACCATGCCGCCGAACCCGCGCATTTGCCGCTTGGCCGTCTCGTGGCCGGGATGCTCCGCAAGCCCCGGATAATAGACGCGCCGGACGGATGGATGAGCCGCCAACGTTTCGGCCACCGCACGCGCATTTCGCTCGTGGGCTTCCATTCGCAATCCCAGCGTTTTCATGCCGCGCATCAGCAGCCAGCTGTCCTGCGGACCGAGCACGCCGCCGACGGCGTTCTGGATGAAGTGCAGCCTTTCGCCGAGGCTCTCGTCGTTCACGACAGCAAGCCCTGCTACTACGTCGCTGTGTCCGCCCAAATATTTGGTTGCGGAATGGACGACAATATCCGCGCCCAGCGTGAGCGGCGTTTGCCAGTAAGGCGTGCTGAACGTATTATCGACGATGAGCAGAAGGTTATGCTCCTTGGCAAAATCGGCCGCTTCGGCGATGTCCGTGATTTTCAGCAATGGATTGGTCGGCGTCTCAAGAAACAGCGCCTTCGTATTGGGCTTAATCGCCCCGGCCAAAGCGGCGGGATCCGCCGGATCAACGAAGGAGGCTTCCAGCCCGAGGCGGCCCAGCACCTTTGCCACAATCCGGTACGTCCCTCCGTACACGTCATCGTTGACGATCAGATGGTCTCCGGCATTGAGCAGCATGAGCGTCGCCGAAATGGACGCCATCCCAGAGGCGAAAGCGAAGCCTCGCTCTCCTTCTTCCAGATCGGCAATGAACGACTCCAGCGCATGGCGGGTCGGATTAGCGGTCCGGGAATATTCGTATCCACGGTGAACGCCCACCGCTTCCTGCTTATAAGTGCTGACTTGATAAATAGGGACGCTGACCGCCCCCGTGTTCGGATCGCCGGAAATGCCGCCGTGAATGAGCTTCGTCAACCGCCTCACGTTCATATTCCTCCTTCGTATATCTTTTTGCTTAAGTAACGGTCGCTCCCATCCGGAAATACAGTGACGATATGGCTGCCGGGAACCGCTGCATGCGCTTCGTTTAATGCAGCCTGCATGGCCGCCCCGGAAGAGCTGCCAACGAGCAGCCCTTCCCGCAGCGCAAGCTCCTTCGTTTGCGCGAAAGCTTCCTCATCGCCAATCGTATGAATACCGTCAAAGTAAGCGACGTTCATGAACGGAGCCAGCTTTTCCACGCCAATGCCTTCCGTCTTATGCGAACCTGCCGTCCCGCCTGCCAAAATCGAGCCCTGCGGCTCGACAACGACCGTCCGAATGGCCGGATTTTTTTGTTTTAAAAAAGCGGCAGCGCCCATAAACGTTCCACCCGAGCCCGCTCCCGCCACAAACACGTCCAGTTTGCCACCCATATCCCGCCATATTTCCGGGGCAAGCGTGTCGTAGTAAGTGGCCGGGTTGGCCGGATTCGAAAATTGCGCGGGGCTGTATGCGCCCGGTATTTCTTTCGTCAGCTGCTCCGCTTTCCGAATGGCGCCAAGCATGCCTTCACTGGCCGGCGTATTGACCACCTCTGCTCCGAGAGCCCGCATTAGCTGCTGCTTTTCGACGCTGAATTTGTCCGGTACGACGAAAATAACTCGAATGCCTTTGCCTATCGCAGCCAGCGCCAGTCCGATACCTGTATTTCCCGCCGTCGGCTCGATCAGTGTGCCGCCCGCTCTCAGCAGGCCTTTCTCAAACGCGTCTTCAAGCAGCCTCTTGCCCAGCCGGTCCTTGACGCTGCCGCCCGGATTCATAAATTCCAGCTTTGCGAACAGTCTAACTCCTCTCGGAAGCGGAAACCGGGTAAGCTCGACAAGCGGCGTATTTCCGATTGTTTCCTGCACATTGCGGTAATAGGCCATGCCGCTTTCCCCCGATCTAGTTTTTCGTAGCGTCCATCAGCCAGACATATCGGTTCAGCCTGCTAAAGTCGACAGAGAATCCGTAGCGGGTAAAAGCCTTCTCCAGCACATCCAGCGTCGTATAATATTCGGTCAGCAAGTCGTTCAGCAACTGGTCGTATCCCGCCTCGCGTGCGGAGTCCTGAATCGCTTTCCGCTCCTCGTCGTCGCGATACGCCGTATCTGCAAATACGATTTTCCCGCCCGGGCCGAGCAACCGTCCATACAATTCAATCGCCGCATCCTTCTCCCCGTCGGTCAAATGATGAAACGCGTAGGTGCTGACGATTGTATCCACCTTCGCTGGGAGCGGCGGAAATTGCAAAAAATCGCCGTCCAGCAGCGTAAACGGCAAAGCTCGCTTGCCGATTTGCCTCCTCATGCCGGGAGACGGCTCGATGCCGTAAACCTGCCTGCCGCGGGCCAGCAGCCTCTCGGTCAAGTTGCCCGTACCAACGCCAAATTCGACGACCGTACCGGCGCTTCTGGAGGCAACCGCCTCCAAAATCCCGTCATATCCTGCGAACACTTCCCTGTACTGCTCATCCTGCCCCGCCACCGTCAAGTCGTAGTCCTTCGACCATTCGTCGAACAAATCGATAAATTCTCTGCCCATTCTCGTCCGGCTCCTCTCGGATAATGCACTAGGGATACTGGAATATATTATGCCTGACAAACGTGTAGGGTGAGACAAAGCGAAACGGAATTGGCAAAGGATGGACGCCCGCAAGCCTTGCTTTCGGGAGCGGAAGATGCGATGATCGAGAAGTGCAATGGAGACGGACCTGACCGTGCATTTTTTGGGTCCGGCGACTCCGTCAGTGAAATTGAGGAGAGTAAATAGCCATGATAGCCGTCATTAGAGAATCCGCGGAACGGCTGCCGGATATTTGGCAGCTGCCGCCTATTCTGAACATTTCCCGAATTGAATTGTATGTCGTTCCCGCAGCCGAACCGGCTGGCAGCAAGCGCGCCTGCCTCAGGATCGCGACCGATGCGGGCTTCGGCTGGAGCGAAGCAGCGCTCGCCGAGCGGGATTTGCCCCGCGATTGGGGAATGTGGGCCGCTTCGCTGCCGCGTTATATTGGCCTCGTCGATCTGCAGCTTGCGACGAACGAGAAGGAACCGGCGTCTAAAAGCGGCGCTGATCGCGAGCGCCTGCAGCTGGCAACGAACGAGAAAGAATCGGCGTCTAAAGGCCGCGGTGACCGCGAGCGCCTGCAGCGCAGGCTTATTGAAGACGCGATCGGCCAAGTATGTCTCGGCCGCTCCGGCGCCGGAAGCTTCCGGCCAACAGAAGCCGAGCAATCGGCCTTGCTGCGTCAAGCGGACTTTTACACGTCATTATTTTAGATGGTTACCGCGTATTTCTGTTTAACGCAGCAAAAAGAGAGACGGATTTGCCTTGCTTGAGGCAGCCGTCTCTTTTTGGTGAAACAATGTTTCTCGGGATGGGATGGGATGGGGGAGCAACCAGGTGCTAGCGCCGATCAGACGTCTTTTTTTTTTGCGAAAAAAAGAGACGGTTCCGAAGCATGCCGAGAGGCTGTTTTCGAAACCGTCCTTATTTCATTTTAAATTTACATCTACATTTACTCTTACAGCTGCAAAAACTTGCGGATGCCTTCGACCGCCAAATAATGATCTTGCTCGCCTTGCAAGCCAGTTACCGTAACCGTGCCGACTTTGCCTTGCCCACGCACGATTAATGGGAACGAACCGCCTTCACCTTGATACTCCTCTTCCGGCAGGCCGGCGCTTTCCTTGAACGTCGTTCCTTTCGCTTTATACGACTCCCCGACGTACAAGGAGCTGTTGCCGAAACGATTCACAACGTTCTTCTTGGCATTAATCCAATATACGTTACCATCGTCGGTTCCTTGCATGAAATGCGTAAACAATGGATGCTTGTCGTTTTCGATATGGACGGCAATCCCTTTGTCAAACTCCGCCTTCGCCGTTTCGATAATAAGCAATCCCAACCGAAGAGCATCCTCATTCGTAAAAGACGGGAATTGCAGCTCCTCTTCCTGCTTTAAAAGTTCGTTCAACGTTTCACTCACGGCGTACCTTCTCCAATCGTTGCTAAAATAAGCTTTCGGCTACTCGTTCCCATCATATCATAGAAGCGTCTGCGGCATCACATTGCCCGTATCATATTGTCCGCTTCTTATTTTGTGCGTACCGGCTGCAGTTCTTTCGTAAACCAAAGTTTGAGACTGATTTGGCTTAGCAGCATCGCCGTTATAGCGGCAGCCGAGGATAGCGAGAACATAACGAGAATTTGATAGCGGACCGCTTCGATCGGATCGGCGCCGGCCACAATCATTCCTGTCATCATGCCAGGCAACTGCACAAGTCCGACCGTCTTCATGCTGTCGATCGTCGGAATCATGCTTGAGCGCACCGAGCGTTTTACCGCACCGCGAATCGCCTGCTTCGCCGATGCGCCTAGTGCAAGCAATGCCTCGACCTCTCCGCGCGCCGACTCCAATTCCCGTTTCATTTGATTCAAATAAATGCCCGCCACAACCATGGAGCTGCCGATGATCATACCGCTAACCGGAATGATGTACCTTGGCGTCGGCTCGATGATCGAGAAGCCGAGCAGAATCGCCATCGTCAGCGTCTCTGTACAAGCCAGCGCAATCGCGATACGCAGCCGAATGCCGCGAATTTCCTTCGCCCGCGAGCCGGCATTCCACGAAGCGACGCCGATCATGGCAAGCAGGATCGCGACGATGTAAATCGGATGATTGGCGTCAAATAGGTAGTGCAGCACGTAGCCGATAATAAGCAGTTGAACAGCGGTGCGTATTGTTCCGACAGTAATGTCCCGCTCCAGCCCCAGCTTCTGCTTGATGGACAGAAAGACGGTAACGGCTACAAATACGAGCGTAAAGAGGAGAGCCCAGTTACTCATCCGCCATCCCTCCCCTGTTGTCGGGACGCTGAATAAATCGTTGGGCCTGTTCGGTCGCCGGCCCTTCGAAGAAGACTTTCGTCCCGCTGCGCTCCAGCAGCATCCCTTCGCCCATAAACCATATTTGATCGCTAACCGAAAGGCTCTGCTCCATGTCGTGCGTAATCCACAGCGCTGCAGCCCCTTCTTCCGCCAACCAGCGGTTGATCATTTGCTCCACCGCATCCTTGCTGGCGGGATCAAGCGACGAGGTCGATTCGTCCAGCAGCAGCAATGACGGACGGAGCAGCAGCGAGCGAACGAGCGCAACCCGCTGTTTCTCCCCGCCGGACAGGTCTGCGGCCAGCTTCTGCCAATCCATGCCGCCGAGTCCCGCTTCCGCCATAAAACGGCGGGCCAACTCCTGATCGAACGGCAAGCGATGCAACTCGCTGACGGTCCGCAAATTTTGCTCAACCGTACCAGGCAGCATCACCGGCAATTGCGCCACGTAGCATACTTTTTTCCGCCATTCCTGCGGTGTGCAGCGCTGCTTGGGCAAGCCCTCGAGCAACAGCTCGCCTTCATCCTCGCTATCTAGCCGCGAAACGATTCGCAGCAGTGTGCTCTTTCCAGTTCCCGACGCGCCAAGCAGCGCAATCCGGTCTCCCCGCTCGACGCTTGCGGTAATATTTCGGAACAGCCATTGGCCGGAAGAATCCGATTTCTGCTTTCCGATATGTTGGATAGATAAAAGCGGCTGCCCCAATTGTTTTCCCCCTGCTTCTAACGTTCTTGCCGTTTCTTCTTATTTACGTATTATAGCTCTGCCTTTAAATCCTTGCACTAAAGAAACTGGCTCGCCGTCGCCGTTTTCAATATAATAGAAATGAAGGAGTGATCTACCTATTAATTCGAAAATGGATTGGACCGCGCTTGCTGCCTACAGTGACGAGAAGCTTGGCAATGCCTGCTTCGCCCCGCTGATCGAGGCGTATAAAGAAGCGCAAAGACGAGGAGAATCTTTTGAAGCGTTATTCGGCAATTGGAGTAAAGGCAAGCAAGCATTGTTTGTTTTTCTGACTTTCGACAAGCATGCCGTAGTCGATGATGCAGAGTACTACTGGCGAACCGCGTACAGCATGGCCCAGCCGCCGAGATGGAATGGATTGCTGAAAGCTCTCCGCTTCTTCGGCGACGAAGAGACGGCTTCTGTTCTGGTTGAGACCGAGCGCGTGCTGGATGCGCGCCAGTATCCGAGAAGTTTGGAGCGTTTTGAGGTCTCGCTTCAAGATCTCGAACGCGATGCCGATCTGCATGCCGAAATCCGCCCCCTTTATCTCCGCTACTGCTCTGCTTCAAGAACGGTGATAAAGAAATCCGCCGATTACATTCGTCTTCACCCTGAGGAATTTATTCCGTCCACTTCCTAATGTGATAATAAAAGGGGATGAAAAGTAAGTTTGATACTTACTTTTCATCCCCTTTGTTGATTTGTTGCAGCCAGCGCCGCTGCGATTGAGCTGTAAGACGAAAAACCGTCTTTCAGCTAGCCACGTCGCCTCTTTTCGGCGCTGTAAGACGAAAAACCGTCTTTCAGCGAACCGGCACGCCTCTTTTGAGCGCTGTAAGACGTAAAACCGTCTTACACGAGGCCGCTTCGCCTCTTTTGAGCGCTGTAAGACGTAAAACCGTCTTACACGAGGCCGCTTCGCCTCTTTTCGGCTCTGTAAGACGAAAAACCGCCTTACAACGGGCCGCGCCACCTCTTTTTGGCGCTGTTAGACGAAAAACCGCCTTACAGCGAACCGCATCGCCTCTTTTTTAGAGCAAACCAAGCACAAGACCGACCGCAAATCCGCATAACGCGCCGTTGACGCGAATCCATTGCAAGTCGTTGCCGATTTTCTCCTCAAGCATCGACACCAGCGCCTTATCGTCCATTTGGTTCAAGTTGTCGCGTACGAGCAGGCCGATGCGGTAATGATTTTTCTCAATCAAACTGACAGCATACTCAAGCAGCGACTTCTCCCACTGACTAATCAGGTCTTCCCGTTCCTTCGCCTGATCAGCGACATAACGAGTTGCCTTCACGATCAACCGGCCGCCGTTCATGCTTTCGGTCTCCAGTCGATCCAGCAGCAGTTGGCGAAGCTCCTCAAGCCGCATGTGAATAAATCTTTCCGTCTCTACGCTTTCCGCGCCGGTTTGAACGACTTGTTTCAGCTTCTCCATGGCTTCCTCATTATCTGGAAGCCGTTCGGCCCAGCCCCTTAACTCGCCAAGCAGCTTCGTCCGGCTCTCGCTGCCCGGCGTACTCAGGTCGCGTATCGCGCCAAGCAGCATATTTTGCACCATCGGCCCCAGCTTCTCCGGACTCATAAAACCGACGAAGGCTTGTACGGCAAAGCCCATAAAGCCTCCTACCCGAAGCTCGTCGAGCTTGCTGTAAGCCAGATTGCCAAGCATCCGCTCGGTTTCTTTTTTAGCCGCCCAGCCCTTTCCATACTCAAGTGCAAAATCCAGCGTCTTCTCGTCCCAGCCGTCATTTGCGAATTTGTCCGTCAGCTTGCGGACGATCGGAGCGAAATCCTGCTTTTGCGCATATTCCGCCAAATAGCGCTGAAGTGATCCGCTAACTTTCTCTAGCGGCAGCCTGTCGATTAGTGTCTGCGCAAATCGGATTAAGCCGACTCGGTTCTTTTTGCGTGCGATTCCCGATATAGCAGCCTTGGCAAGGCCGTTGAACAGCTTTAAATCGAGCAGCTTGCGGCTGATGCTCTCCTTTTTCAGCAGCTCATTTTCCAGCGCTGATACGAGCGCGTTGATGATTTTATTCCGGTTCTTCAGCAGCAGTGAAGTGTGCGGAATTGGTATGCCAAGCGGATGGCGGAACAGCGCAGTCACCGCGAACCAGTCGGCAATCCCGCCGACAAGGCCTGCCTCGAAGCCGCTCTCCAGCAATCTAACCCATCCGACGTCCGGAAGCGCATATTTGGTAACGATAAATCCGGCGCCCATTACAGCAAGCGACAAGGTCGCAACATATCTGGTTCTCATCATCTGGCGTCCTTTCCTGTTCCGGCAGCTGCATCTTTTTATTATGCCGGTTACCTAGTTGCATGTAGCCTAATTATACCAGATAATGAGGGGAAGATTTCAAATGCAGCCGTCGTTCGGTTCAACCGCGTGCTAAAGGAGCCATCGCAAGTGTCACAACCCAAGTTCTCTTTTCCAACTAAACTTTCAAAAATTACGCCGCCGCAAATATTAACGTTCGGCTTTATTGTGCTGATCAGCATCGGTGCCGTTCTGCTCTCTCTTCCCATGGCCAACGCCCCGGGTGCTCATACTACATTCATCGATGCGCTGTTTACGGCAACCTCTGCCGTATGCGTCACCGGACTGGTCGTCGTCGATACAGGCACTCATTTTTCCGGTTTCGGACAGACCGTGATTCTGATGCTGATGCAAATCGGCGGTCTCGGCTTCATGACGATGGCGACGATGATTGCGCTCGCCTTCCGCAAACGCATTTCGCTTCGCGAGCGGCTGCTGCTGCAGGAGTCGCTGAATCAAACGTCGCTGGAAGGCATCGTCCGATTCATTCGCCGGGTACTCGTATACGCATTTGTTATCGAAGCGGCTGGCGCAGCTTTGCTTGCGATTCGCTGGTCACTCGTCATGCCGCTGGATCAAGCGATCTATATGGGCGTTTTCCATAGCGTCTCTATGTTCACCAACGCCGGTTTCGATGTCATGGGCTCCTTGCACGGCCCCTTTTCCAGCTTTGTCGGACATGTCGACGATCCAATCGTCAACTTCGTTGTAATGATGCTCATTTTTCTTGGAGGCATCGGCTTTATCGTACTGGCGGAAGTATGGGACTATCCGAAGCAGCGTAAGCTGTCTCTGCATTCCAAAGTCGTGCTCTCCACCTCCGGCGTGCTGTTCCTCGCTGGGGCGGTACTGATTTTTATTTTTGAATTTACCAACTCGAATACACTAGAGCCGCTCGGACTATCCGGCAAACTATACAGCTCCTTGTTCCAGTCGATTTCGCCGCGTTCGGGCGGCGCCAACACGCTGGACATCGGCGCGATGCGGCATGCGACCCAGTTTCTGCTCGTGCTGCTTATGTTCGTCGGCGCTTCGCCGGGCTCGGCAGGCGGGGGCATTAAAGTAACGACGTTCGCCATTCTCGTCGGTGCTGTCATCGCTATGATTCGCGGCAAGCAGGACGTCGTATTTTTCAAACGGCGCCTCGCTAAAGACCGTGTGCACAAAGCGCTGACCGTCGCCATCATCTCACTAGCGGCCATCCTGCTGTTCACGATGCTGCTTAGTGCCGTCGAGGACGCGGACATTCTGGCGGCATTATTCGAGGTAACTTCTGCCTTCGGCACAACCGGCCTGTCGACGGGACTTACGCCGACGCTTTCCACCATTGGCAAGCTGATCATCATTACGATGATGTTTGTCGGCCGACTGGGGCCGCTGACACTCGCATTCTCTCTCGCCCCGGGCGAGAAAGAACTGTATCGCCATCCGGAAGGCAAGATTATGATTGGGTAAGGAGATCGGGCAAAAGTGTATGCGTCTAGTGAAGTGAAGTCTCCACCGCGACCCTAGCGTAGACCTGCTCGCACTCATACTCGCCGTGTGAAATCGGAGCACTCGGGCTGATACACATAGCTCACATAGCTGTGCGCCCGCTCTACCATGCGTTGCGACTGTGCGAGATCAAATAACGTCCTTTTCGCAGTTATTGACCGCCTATCGTTCCGAAATCAAAGAAATAACTGCAAATTTGCAGTTATTGACCACTTATCTGGGGCAAGCAGTGGGACAGCAGGCCAAATAACGTCCTTTTCGCAGTTATTGACCACCTATCGCTCCGAAACCAAAGAAATAACTGCATATTTGCAGTTATTGATCACTCAACCGGGGCAAGCAGTGGGACAGCAGGCCAAATAACGTCCTTTTCGCAGTTATTGACCGCCTATCGCTCCCAAATCAAAGAAATAACTGCAAATTTGCAGTTATTGTCTTCGCGATCGAGACGCACCTGGAGACGATAAGATAAGTCACTCCGTAGTTATTCACCGCGCAGCCGAGTAACCGGAGAGCGACAAACGACCCGCAGCTGTTCCTCTAAACATACCAACAGCGAGCCACTCGCTCGCCCTCAGATAAAAAAACAAGCCTGTCCGGCCACATGGCCCGACAGGCTTGTTTCCTCTCAACCGCCCCACTCCACAACACGGTCGCACACCCGGTTCAGCAGCGCGCGATCGTGGCTGATGACGAGCAAGCCGAGCTGCCGTTCGCGGGCAATTTGCAGCACGGCTTGCCAAATTTGCGCTTGCGACAGCGCATCCAGCATGGTCGTCATTTCGTCGGCGATGAGGAATTGCGTCCTCGCTCCGAGCGCTCGCGCAATGCAAAAACGCTGCAGCTCGCCGCCCGACAGTTCATCCGGCCGCCTGTCCAACCAATCGCTCGCAATGCCAAGCGCAGCCAACAACGACTCGTCCTTGACTCCGCCCTCGTTCACGACGCGCCGCATCCGCCATCGCGGATTGACCGCCTTCTCCGGATGCTGAAACACCATTTGCACCGGACTGTACCCGCTTGCCGGGAGCGGCCTCCCGCCGCATAATACGGCACCTTCATCTACCATCGCGTTGCCCGCCAGCAGCCTGCCGAGCGTTGTTTTGCCACAGCCGCTCGGACCGGCAAGCCCGACCACTTCGCCTCGTTCTACCGACATAGAGCGTTCCCGAAATGTCCATGCTCCAGATTTCTCATACCGGTAGCCTAATCCCGTTCCCTCAAGTCGCATGGCAGCACCTCGTCGCCCCGCCTCGAACCGCGCGCATCACCGGACGCTCCGTCATGCATGCGTCGGATGCTTCGCCGCAGCGCGGCGCATACAGGCAGCCCGACGGCAAAGCGTCGGGACGCGGCTGCAGCCCCGGAACAGGGACGAAGCCGTTCTCTGGGAGCGCCCTCCACAGCGCTCGGGTATAGGGATGGCGCAGCAAATGACCATCTCCTGCAAAATCGCCCACCGCCGCATGCTCCACCACATGCCCGGCATACAGCACGGCAACCCGGTCGGCGATCCGTAAGGCAAGCTGAATGTCATGCGTGATGAACAGCACCGCGCAGCCAGCATCAGCCAGTTCGCGGAACTGGTTCGCGATCTCTGCAAGCGATACCTCATCCAGCCCCGGCGTCGGCTCGTCCGCGATAATCAGTCTCGCTCCGCTGACAATCGCGCCAAGCGCCAGCACCCGACGGGCCATGCCGCCGGATAGCTGGTGAGGATACAGCCTGGACGCCTCCGCTGGCAAACCGCTTCGCTCGAACGCTTTCCGCTGCATCTCCTCCGCCTGTTTGCTTTCCGCTGCCGCAACCGCCGTACGCACCTGCTTGCCTGCTCTCATTAACGGATCCAAGTAATTCACCGACTGCGGCACGAACGCCATCTCCTTGCCGCGCAGCTGCTGCAGCCGCTTCCTGTCAAGCGGAGCGCCGTCATAATGGATTCGGCCCGACCATTCGGCTTCTTCCGGAAGCAGCCCCATCACTGCATGTGCAAGCAAGCTTTTACCCGAACCGCTGGAGCCGACAACAGCTGCAATTTCACCTGCCTTGACCGCAAGGTCGACCCCATGAAGCACCTTTACCGCTTGCCGTTTAAAAAGTCCCTTCTGCCGATAAAACGATAACGTTAGATTTTCAATGTGCAGCAGCGGCGCTTCTCTCATCCTCCCGATCTCCTTTCCCGCAAGTCAGCCTTTCGTATCTGTCAGCCGTTTCGCCAAACCGCCGAGCGTATCGAATGAGCGTACCACAAGCAGCAAGCAAAGCCCCGGAAAAAAGGCCAGCCACCACATGCCCGTCGACAAGTACCGCATGGACTCGGATAAAATAATGCCGATAGCCGGCTGATGCGGCGACAAGCCAAGCCCGATAAACGTAATGGCTGCTTCATGCAAAATCGCGTGTGGGAACATTAGCAGCATACCTACCAACAGCTGCGGCAGTACCTGCGGCATCATATGCTCCACCGCGATGGCCAAGCGCGACCGTCCCAGCCTTCTAGCTGCCAGCACGTAGTCGGCGGAGCGTATTTGCAGCAATTCGGCGCGCAGCAACCGTGCCAAGCTTGGCCAATGGGTGCAGGCGATGCCAATCACAATTCCTTTTAACCCTCCCCCGCACACAAAGGCTATCAGGATGAGTGTCACCAAATGGGGAACGCTCAAAAACAAATCAATCAGCCAGGTCACGATGCGGTCCGCCGTGCGGCCCATCGTCGCCGCTACGGTGCCAAGCACCGCCGCGATCAGACTGCTGGACGCCGCTCCGAGCAGGCCGACGGCAATGCTGAGCCCAAGCCCTTTTACCGTTCGGGCCAGCATATCCCGGCCAAGCCAATCGGTCCCGAACCAATGCGCTGCCGACGGCGGCAGGTTGCGCGCTTCCAGATGAGTGCTTAGGCCATCAGCCCCGATCAGCCAGCCTCCGGCGACGGCTGCGGCAATACATGCGGCTGCGGCAGCCCCTGCCGACAGCGTCAAAACCGAACGGCGACGAAATGTCGACTGCAGCGTCTCCGTCTTCAATCAAATCGCCTCCTTCGCCTTGACTCGAGGGTCGACAAGCCTGCTCAGCAGATCTGCCGCCAAGTTGCCCGCAAACACAAATATCGCAGTAAACAGTACGATGCCGAGGAGCAGCGGAACGTCGCCGCGCAGACCAGCTTCCACGCTCGCTTGCCCCAAACCGGGATAAGAGAAAACCTGCTCCGCCAGTACCGCCCCTCCGAACAGCTCACCGAATGATGTAAACTGCAGGGTCAGCGCCGGAAGCGCGACATTGCGAAGGCCATGCCGGAAAAAGAGCCGCACTCCCCTTTCACCCCTCGATCGCGCATATAGAATATATTCGCTGTTCAGCACGTCAATCAGTTTCTGCCTCGTATGCAGGGCGATGTTGGATATGCCGATAACGCTAAGCGTCATTGCCGGTAAAGCCATATGGCGAAGCCGGTCAAGCCAGCTTACCTCGTCCGCAAGCATGCCAGCTGGCACGCCCAGTCCGACCGGAAACCAGCCCAACCAGACGGCGAATACGATCAGCAGCAGCAGTCCCATCCAGAAAGCAGGCGTGGAGGATAACGTGTAGCAGTAAGCTTTTACTGCTTGATCAATCCAGCGGCCTTTGTTCATCGCCGCGATGACACCAACGGTGAAGCCAATTACGCCCGACAAAACCCACGATACCGCCATTAAAGCCAGCGAATGCAAAAAACGCTCGCCGATTACGTCCGCAACGGGTTGCCGATAAATGAGGGACATGCCCAAATCGCCTTGGAGCAAGGCAGAGCTCCATTTCAAAAATTGCGTTAACGGCGGATCGTTTAGCCCCCAATACTCAGCAATAATCGTCCTTTGCTCCTGGCTGACCGTCATCATATCGGCTCCGATATACGCCTGTACCGGATCGACCGGCGAATGGCTGACCAGCAGAAAGGACAGCACGCTGATGGCCGCCAATAGCGAAGCAAGCCGCAGCGCCTTAAGTCCCGCCCGAACGATCCAGCTTCCGATCATCTCCATTCCTCCTGTCGCTTCGCTTTATTCATTGCCCGCTTTCAATCTCGATCCATTTCCACTGCTCGATGTTGGAGGTCACCGGCCAGCCGTGGCCGTGCGGGTGAATGTTTTGTATTCCGATACTAAGACCTTCTCTAACCAAATACAGATGATCGAGATTGACCAACCAAGCCCATGGCGCGTCCCCTTGCACGCTAAAACCTGTTTTCCCGTCCCACTGCGCTTTCTTCCACGCTTCCATCGCATCCGCCTCATTCGTGGCGCGCATCGCTTGCTCCATCCATTGATCGGCCGCTTCATTGCGGTAATAGCCGGCGTTATAGTAATCGACGCCACGGTTTTTGCTGTTGTACAGATTGTACATTTCGATCGGATCCTGGCTCCCGAAGCCAAATAGCACCGCATTCGAATACATCAGCTTGCCGATCTCCTCCCAGCTTTTGCTCGACGGCTCCATGCGGATTCCGACAGATTTCACCATATCCGCCGCTGCCAGCGCCAGCGATTGGCGAGTCAAATCGCCTGCCGGATACAGGAGTGTAAAAGCCGCCTTCACACCGTCGCGCTCAACAATGCCGTCGCCGTCACCGTCCTTCCAGCCAGCGGAGGCCAACAGCTCTGCCGCCTTCTCCAGATCCGCATCCTTGAAGACCGATTCCGGGTTCCACCACGGCATTCCGTCGCTGACGGAATAGGCGGGAGTTCCATGGCCATCGAGGACACCGTCGATTAACGCCTGCCGGTCAATCGCATAATTGATCGCTTGTCGGATCGCTAAGTCCGATGTGACGGCATTGCCGATTGGATAGCCGCCCTCCGTCTGCTCCCCTGGAGCGATAAACGGAAACATAATGCCCCGGTTATCAACGGTTTGTGCTGCCTCCAGCTTCATCCCTGCGACGGCTTGCCCGCTAAACGCTGAAGGGATATACGCGACGTCCACCTCACCCGCTTTAGCTGCCGCGAAAGCCGCGTCTTCGCCCAGAAACAGAAAAGTCAGCTTTTTAAAAAACGGCTTTTCGCCGTAGTACAAGTCGTTATAAGTTACAATCGCCTGTTGGCCGCGATCCCATTGTACAAGCTTATACGGTCCCGACCCGATCGGCTTCTGTGCATAGTCAGCACCATAAGCATGCTTAGGTACGATGCCAAGCGAGGCCAGCAGGTTGATGAAGGTCGATTGCGGCTCTTTTAGCGTAAAAACGACCCTATCCGGCTGGGGCGCATCAATTTGCGACACATTGGTTACGTCAACGATTGAGCCTCCTCTGGCTGCTTGCTCGAACGTAAACTTCACATCGTCGGACGTAAGCGAAAATCCGTCAGAAAACTTTACATCCGACTTTAGATCGACGGTCCATGTCCTCCCGTCCTCCGACACCTCATAACTGCTAGCCAAATCTGCCTCAATCGCCATGTCTGCGCCCCGCTTCAACAGCGTGCTTTGAAACAGCGGCGAACCGTATCGTCCCCAGCCTGTCGTCGGGTCAAATCCGCCATCCGGCTCGGCTCCGACGGCTAGCAGCAGCTCTTCCTTCGGCCCGCCCGCTCCGGCCGGTTCCGCCGCCGGCTTGCTCGCACAACCCGTAAGGAGCAGTGCAACCATCGCTGTCAGCATGATCATTTTTTTCCGTAAACCACGTTTCCGCCCTTTAATCCTCATCGATTTATCCCCTTTTCTCCCTGCTTCCATCCACTCTAGCAATGCTAGATTATGTATCCCGTGTCACGTTTAATCAGAATTGTAGCACAGAGCGGAACGAATATCATTACTTTTTTGCCAATTTTGATTAATTAATGATAATAAACCTTACATGACTATTTTCATTGGAAGGGAGAGAAGCGAGCATAAATAATGGAAATTATTAGATATAAAATGGGGTTTGCGGCAGAAATCGAGCTTTGAGCACTGATTTAAAGGTAGAGCCAAACTATTAAATATCGGGAGGAGTGCAGCCGTCGATGAAACGAAAAAAGGTTTTTGTTTCGCTATGCGCGATAACACTGTTCGTTGTTCTATGGGGATTGGCAAACACATTTGATAGCCAGCCGACTCTCAAAGACGAAACGACCGTTTACAAGCTGCCGGTTGTAGCCAAATTGAAAGAGGATCAGCAGATTTATCAAATGAATTCGGACGGGATGCTCAGAGACAGTCAGTACAGTGTTCATGTTAAGCTTGTTGTCGAAGCTGTCGCTGCTCCATTTTCGGAAGCTGTCAAGAGAGGAGATGTCGTCGTTTATGCAACCGGGTCGGAAACGTTGCCGCTGATGTGGCGCGTGTCATCGGGCTGCCTGGAGAAACCGTGCATATCATAAACAGCCGCATTTATATCAACGGGAAGAAGCTCGACACTTTCTACGGCAGCGAGTCTTCTGCAATGGGCGGCTATAAAGCGGTGGAGAAAGTTAAAAATAGAGCAACCCGTCTTGGTGAAAATGAGTATTTTCTTCTTGGAGATGTTTGGTGGAGAAGCTTTTACAGCAGCCTGGTCGAGGGACCGTTTTCAGGTGAGGCGATCAAAAGCAAGGTCGTTGGAACGATGAATTAATCAATTAAAAAAGCTTCCTTTCAGAAAATAGCTGTCGGGGACCTGCCCCGGCGAGCTCTTACTAAAAGGAAGCTTTTAAGCATATTGTTTGTCTGGTTCATGCTATGGATGATGATGATGCGCCGTTCCATCCTCCGAATGCTCTTCCGCAAACGTAACGGACAGCTCGGCATAGGTGACGCCCTTCTGCACTTGAATTTGCTGATGAAGCTTGCGCAGGCCGGCCAGCTTGCCGCGAACCGCAATAACCTCGAGGCATTGGCTGTGATTCAAATGGACGTGCATATTCGAAATAATATCATGATGGCATTGATGCTGAAGCTCCATCAGCACAAGCGGCAGCTCGCTGGCATGGTGATCATAGACAAGCACGATGGTGCCGGCTACAAGCTGATCGGACTGCAGCTTCGACGGTTCAAGCAGCGCCCGCCGCGCCAAATCGCGAAATGCCTCCGAGCGATTCGTATAGCCTTGCTCCGCAATATAGTGATCGAACTGTTCAAGCAGAGGACCGGGAAAAGATACGCCGAACCTCGTCAATTCTTCTTTTTCGGACATTGGACCGCCACCTCGGCTTTCACCGTATGTATGATGTCCAAAGTTTACCATACAACTACCGGTTCATCCAGCCGCCGTCCACGCACAGCACATGTCCGGACATATAGTCGGACGCTTGCGAAGCAAGAAACACAGCCGGACCAATTAAGTCCTCGCTCGTCCCCCAACGACCAGCCGGAATCCGTTCGAGAATTTGCCGGCTGCGTACCGGATCGTCACGCAACGCTTCGGTATTGTCCGTCGACATGTAACCGGGAGCAATAGCGTTTACCTGCACTCCTTTGGACGCCCACTCGTTGCCGAGCGCTTTCGTCAGTCCCGCCACCGCATGCTTGCTGGCCGTGTAGCCTGGCACGTTGATGCCGCCTTGGAAACTAAGCATAGAAGCAATATTGATGATTTTGCCGGACCCTTGCGCAATCATCTCCTTGCCCGCCAGCTGGCAAAGAACGAAAACCGAATTGAGATTGACGTCCAACACATCCTGCCAATCCTCATAGCTGTGCTCTACCGCAGGCGCACGGCGAATAATGCCCGCATTGTTGACAAGAATATCGATGCGGCCGAAAGCCTCTATCGTTTGCTCCACGATGCCGGGAAGCGTCGAACGGTCCGATACATTTGCCTGAATAGAGATCGCCCGGCGTCCCAGCGCTTCGATCTCCGCTGCTACTTTCTCGGCAGGCGTGCTGTTCGTGACGAGAGCTACGTCCGCGCCGGCTTGTGCAAGGCCGATCGCGACGGCGGAACCAAGTCCCCGTCCCGCCCCTGTTACGATAGCCGTTTTGCCCGTAAGATCAAAATAGTTGGTCATGGTGCACCGATCCTTTCTATTTAAAAGCAGAATCCCCTAGATACGGAGACGGTCGCCGCCTGGCCTTCTAAGCCTTCATAATTCGTACGCCTTGCTCCTCGTATTTGCGCACGGTATCGGGGCTGACCCCGCTATCCGTAATGATGCAGTGCACCGCTGTCAACTCGGTGAAAGTCAGCAACGCGCCTTTGTCGAATTTGTGATGATCGGCCACGCAATAAATATGCTTCGCGCAATCGATATAAACTTGCTTCAGCTTGGCCAATTCTTCGGTAAAAATCGTCAAGCCGTATTCCATATGAATTCCCGTAGTCGACAAAAACAGCTTATGAATGTTCAGCTTCTTAATCCATTCATGCCATTCGTTGCCGATTAGCAGATTGTGATAACGATAGCCTCCTGGCACAACGAGCCGAATTTGATCCTTGGCCGTCAATTCACGAATGATCAGCAGGTCATTGGTCAGCACCGTAAGCGGCATATTTTTCATTCGCTTCGCCATTTCCAATGTTGTGCTTCCCGCGTCCAGCGCGATAATATCATTGGGTTCGATGACGGACAGAGCGAGCTCAGCTATCTCGCCCTTTTCCTTCAAATGCTTCGTATTCGGGAACTGCAGCGGCAGCATGCTATTCTCGCCATCTTGCAGCAGGACGGCTCCGCCGTGAATCCGTTTGAGCAGTCCCTTCTCCTCCAGTTTCTCCAAGTCCTCGCGAACCGTTTTCTCGGTCACTTGAAATTGCTGGCTTAGCTCGGATACTTTTACGCTTCCTTTGTCCTCGAGCTGTTTAATAATTTGACGATGGCGTTCGGCTGCTAGCATCTATTTCAACGCATCCATTCTGACGGCGTCCATATCCGTGAAAGTATAGTTTTCGCCGGCCATCGCCCAGCAGAATGTATAGCTGCTTGTTCCCGCTCCCGAGTGAATCGACCATGGCGGGGACAGGATCGCTTGCTCGTTTGCTACAACCAAATGGCGCGTCTCGGACGGCTCGCCCATCATATGAAATACGCGTGCATCGGCCTTCAAATCGAAGTAGAGATAGGCTTCCATGCGGCGGTCATGGACGTGAGCCGGCATCGTATTCCAAATGCTTCCTGCCTTCAAGCTGGTAACGCCGAGCATCAGCTGACAGCTTTGAATGCCGTCCGCGTGGATATACTTGTAGAGAATACGCTCGTTGGACGTTTCCTGAGAGCCGAGATGCGACGGATTCGCTTCTTCGACCGTCATTTTGCGCGTTTCCAGCTCTTTATGCGCCGGCGTGGAGCAGAAATAAACTTTGGCCGGTTGCGACTGCTCTTTGCTCGCGATAGAAATATCTCGCTTACCTTTGCCGACATAAAGCACCTCAAGCCGGTTCAATTCGTAAACTTCGCCATCTACCGTTATAACAGCCGTACCTTCGGAGATATTGAGAAAACCGATTTCGCGGCGCTCCAGGAAATAGTCCGTTTTCAGCGTATCCGCCGCTTCCAGCTTCAAGCTCTCCAGAACGGGGGCTGCTCCGCCTACGACCATCCGGTCGTAATGGCTGTAAGTCATTTGAATTCGGTCTTGCTCGAATAAGCTTTCAATGAGAAAATCTTTTCTAAGACGTTCCGTTGTATAATGTTTAAAATCTTCGGGGTTTGTCGCGTGACGCACTTCCATGGCCGGTAGCCTCCCAAATGAATGTAATGTTCGTTTTTGTTTGTTTATATAATAACACACATTTACAAACATAAAAAGACGTTTGTTTTTAGATGGACATGCGTTTTTTTGTTATGCCGGTTATTTCTGTAGGATCTGCTGACTCATATACCTCTTCTTACTCTTCTCAGGCCACAGGTCTTCCTGCCCCAAGCTTGCTCTTTTCCTCAGTTTGTTCTTATTCTTTGCTTCGGCTTGACCTCGCCTTTCAGCCGCTCTACTCTACTTCACTCTACTCATCAGTTTATCCTTGCCAACCATTCCCTACTTTTATCCAGTATGTCCTCTGATCAGAATATCTCTATCTCAAAACTGCCGAAGTTCGTCCTTCCACCTTACTCTTCCTTAACACAAAAATTATTTTTCACTTGGAGGCATTTGGTGGGTTGTATTTTTATGAGTATGACTGTATATTTATTCAATAAGCTTGTGGATGGGGGTTAACGAAGATGATGAACGCTTTACACACTGAGACGCCGGAACTGCTTGCAAGCGCGGAGAAAAGCTTGCTGTTTACCGCAAAGCGTCCCGCTGTCGTGATGGAAAAAGGGGCCGGTGTGCAGTTATGGGATACCGACGGCAAACGATATTTGGATTTCAACGGCGGCTGGGCCGTTACCTCTTTGGGACACTCTCCCTCGGCGCTTCGCGAAGCACTCGTTCGTCAGTCTGAGGAGCTCGTCATCGCCAGCCCGGCCTTCTATAATAAACCGATGATCGAATTTGCCGATTACTTAACGGAAATTTCGGGGATGGATAAAGTCTTTTTCGCCAACAGCGGGGCTGAAGCAAACGAAAGCGCCATAAAACTGGCCCGCAAGCATGGTGCGGTCAATTTGAATGGCGCGTACGAAATTATTACACTCACGAACAGCTTCCACGGCAGAACGCTGGCGACGATGTCAGCTACCGGAAAACCACAGTTCAAGCCGTTGTTCGAGCCAAAAGCAGGCGGTTTCAAGCATGTGCCCATTAACGATTTCGATGCCTGCTTCGCCGCAATTAACGATAAAACTTGTGCCATCATGCTGGAGCTCGTGCAGGGAGAAGGCGGCGTTTATGCCGTCGACGGACCGTATTTGCAGGCGATTCGCAAAGCTTGCGACGTCTATGGCATTCTGCTTATTTTTGACGAGGTGCAGACCGGCCTTGGCCGCACCGGCAAGCTTTTTGCTCACCAGCACTACGGCATAGAGCCTGATATCATGACGCTGGCAAAAGGAATCGGCGGCGGTTTCCCGCTCTCGGCTATGCTGACCAAAAGCAAATTTGATTTATTCGAGCCTGGCGAACAAGGAAGCACCTATGGCGGAGCCCCGCTTGCCATGGCTTGCGGCCTTGCCGTCGTAAAGGAAATCGTCAAGCTTGGCTTATCCGAGAATGCAGCGGTTATGGGCGCCTATTTAAGCAATGGACTTAAACAGCTTTCGCAGACGCATCCGATCCGCCATGTTCGCGGCAAAGGCTTGCTGCTCGCATTTGACGTGCCGGACGGCAAAGCTCCCGCCATCGCAGCATCCTGCATGGAGCTAGGACTCCTCCTTCACGCTCCTAGACCAACAACTATTCGACTAACCCCGCCGCTCATCGTTAAGCAGCAGGATATCGACGAAATGCTCGCCCTGCTGGCGAGAGCTTTTGAGATGAACGTTTGATTGCATGAATTGCGCTTAGCAGGCGTTGCTCGCGCTTCACTCTTGACCAATATGGCGTATAAAAAAGAAACCTGCCAGCAGCGGCAGGTTTCTTTTTCGATGCTATTCATAAGTGTTAGTGTTCACACGACACAAACAATGATGCAGGCGGAACTGCTCCACGGTTTACGAGTGTCGAGGATTACAACAAAGGCATGTAACCATGCCAAGCCTGTAACCATATAATGGCGATTAGGAATGCTCAGTGCGTGCATAAATAGCGAGCATATTGCAGCGGCCGCTTATAAACCTCATTCTGGTTGAGGAGTTCACTATATAAACTTTTTTGCGGCTGACCGTTTAATTCAATGATCCAAATCTGTTCGTTATTGTCTAACGTAAAATCTACACTGAACTCTCCAAGATGGTAGCTGGTATTTGAATCTAGTATTTCAGCCGCCTTTAAACTTATATCGTCAATAGAACATAGAATTGCCTCAACGGTATCCTGCGGGTACAAATGATTAAAGATATCTATCGATAAACAAACCTTTTCACAGATACTTGTATTGTAGCTGCCTTCATAAGCAATTCGGCTAATGATATTCGTTACTTTCCACAAGCCTTTTTCATTTTTTTGTACGAGAGCCCGGATATCAAAGTTTTGTTCGTTTATTTGCAAGGCTTCCACGCCTTCTTGAATGATATAAGGAGTTGTACCGATCAGCTTTTGAATATAGTTTTGAAATTGAGACGAATCTCTTGCTATTATTTTGGGCGAGAAATAATGATGACAAATGTGAATCTCCCCTGATTCTTTCAACTCTACGCGATAAACCCCTTTCCCTTTATTCCCATAGCAAGGTTTAAGGTATAGGATTTTATGATCTTTCAACATTTGGACTGCTTTCTCTTTTTCATAGGCAACCGTTTCCGGTAAATAGTCAACGAGCAAGTCACTTAAACGATTATAAATCTCAATTTTACTAAACCGATTGATATGGTTGAAGCATTTATCTTTTCCAATTACGGCCCCCAAACGTTTAATAATCTCTTTATTCGTGTCGTAACAGCGATTGTATACAACATGAGGGAAAGGAAACTTGCCCGGCACCCATCTTCCTTTTGAAAAATGAAGTCCAATCACGCTCTTTGTCTTCCAATTTATGGACGACGGTGTGAAGCAAATGACTTTCATCTTGGCCGCTGCATTGTGTTGAAGATATTGCTTAAGCACATTCTTCCTTTGAATACGGTTGGCAACTAGGATGCCTACCAAACCGTTTTTATAGTTCATTGTATGCCTCCAATATTAGTAAAGAGAATCGTAATAATAGAGTATGTATCTGGAATGGAAACGTATGGACAACAATACAACTAAAAAATATTTTTATCATAGACAGTTGCACTCATTGCTATCACTAGGAATAACATGGGTTGAAATACAACAGGAATGAGTGGTCATAGTGTTTAACCATACAAAATACTAATGACCCTCAGTCCATAAAAAAGGAGTGTATGCAAAGATGGGTAGATTACCGGGCCCTCCTGGACCTCCTGGTCCGCAAGGACCACAAGGTCCTCAAGGCCCGCAGGGGCCACAAGGTCCTCAAGGAGTTTGTCCTCCATGTCCTCCAGGTCAACAAGGTCCTGCCGGTCCACAAGGCCCCGAAGGACCGCAAGGTCCTCAAGGTCCACAAGGTCCTCAAGGCCCTCAAGGTCCTGCTGCAGCAGTTTCATTTGCATTTCTGTGCAGCACTGTAGATCAAACTGTTGAAGCAGCGCCGACTCCAGGCGGGCAAGGCGGGGCTGTCACCTTTAACAATTCTTTGATCAATTCAACTGCACTTTCTTTCACTGCACCGTCTACAATAAATGTTTTAGAAACGGGGTTCTACAACATCAGCTGGGAAGTTTTCCCTACTGCAGGGAACTCCGCATTTGGGTTGTTCTTTGATCCGGATGGTAACGGACCTACTGCAGCTTCTTTGGTTCCTTGCAGCAACTATGGTTCAGGGGCCGGAAACAACCCTTATCAAGGTCAAGTTGTAGCACAATTAACAGCCGGCGGTACGCTAACCTTAAACCGGGTTGATAATATGGGGGCTCAAACCTTGCAAGCAAGCATTGGCGGAGGGACTCCTACAGTTAGTGCGTCAATTGTTATTGAAAAATTAGGATAAAATAAGATAGCATGGCTGCCTCAAAAGATCTTAGAATCTTTAGGGCAGCCATGCTATTTATTGTTGAACCCACTTAAAACTGAAAGTAATGCTTCGCATTATAGTAAGACACGTTGCGGACGATTTCTGCAAGGTGCTCCTCGTCATCGGGCAGTTCGCCCGCTTCCACCCACTCGCCAATCAAATTGCATAGAATGCGGCGGAAATATTCATGCCGCGTATACGAGAGGAAGCTGCGCGAATCGGTGAGCATGCCGACGAAACGGCCGAGCAGGCCGAAGTTGGCCAGCGTCTTCATTTGCGCCACCATTCCGTCTCTCGTATCGTTGAACCACCAAGCGGAGCCGAGTTGAATTTTGCCTGGTATGCCGTCGCCTTGGAAGCTGCCGATGATTGAGGCTAGCACTTCATTATCCCTGGCGTTCAGCGAATAAAGGATGGTGCGCGGCAGCTTGTCCGCAGACGCGAGCGCGTCCAGCAGCCTAACGAGCGGGCCGGCGACGAGGCCGTCACCGATCGAATCATGGCCGATATCCGGGCCAAGCTTCGCGAACGAAGCCGAATGATTGTTGCGGTGCGCGTTAATATGCAGCTGCATCGCCCAGTCGTGCTCAGCGTACAGCCTGCCTAGAAATACAAGCGTATACGTTTTATACTGCATTTCCTCCTCAAGCGTCACCGAGCCTCCGGCAAGCGCTTTGGCGAAAATAGCAGCGGCCTCCTCTTTTGTTGCTTTCGCATAAGGAACGTAGTCGAGCGCGTGGTCGGATACGAGACAGCCAGCTTCATGGAAAAAGCGCACTCTCGCTTCCAGCGCTTGCAACAGCGCATCATAACTATCAACGGCATTCCCAACGGCTTCCTCCAGCTGCGCCAGCCACGGCAAGAACGTCGCACGGCTAATTTCTAGTGCTTTATCCGGGCGGAATGAAGGCAGAACCGACACATTGAAGTCGGGCAATTCTTTTATTTTCAAATGGTATTCAAGCGAATCGGCAGGGTCGTCGGTCGTGCAAATCACTTCGACCTTCGATTTTACGATCAAATCGCGAGCCCGGAAGCCCTCTCCAGCCAGCTGCCCGTTTACTTTATCCCAGATAGCAGGCGCATTTTTCTCGTTCAGCACCTCCGTCACGCCAAAGTAACGGAGAAGCTCCAAATGCGACCAATGATACAGCGGATTGCCGATCGCCTGCGGTACTGTCGCAGCATAAGCAGTGAAACGATCATAATCAGATGCTCCCTCGCCGCCAGTCACATACCGCTCCTCCACGCCGTTCGCCCGCATTGCACGCCATTTGTAATGATCGCCGTACAGCCACGCTTCGGTTAAATTGGAAAAACGGATATTATCATAAATTTGCTCTGGGCTGAGATGGCAATGATAGTCGATAATCGGCAGCTCTTTTGCATGATTGTGGTATAAATGAATTGCCGTTTCGTTCGTTAAAAGAAAGTTGTCGTCCATAAACGCTTTGGCCATTTCGCTGCTTCCCTCCATTGACTCCTCGCGCTTCGCAAGAGCCGCTAAATTGCTTTGTCTCTATACGGTACCATTACTCCCGCTCCGCCTCAATACCGGGCGCTTGACTGAAAATGTTCATTTTCGGCCTCCATTTGCCTGTAAATCGCTCAGTTTCTCCAAGGCGCTAACGATGATATAATGAACGTCAATAGACGGCTTATTCCAGTCGACGAAACGGCTTTCGGCAGAAAGAGGAATTGAGATGAAAACGGAATTGCAGCTCATCGTCCGTCCAACGGAGATTGATGTAAACGGTCATGTGAACAACGCAAAATATTTGGAGTATTTAGAGTGGGGCCGCGAAGAATGGTATGAAGCTCATCAGCTTCATTACGACACGCTGCGGGAGATGGGCGTGCAGACGGTGACGGTCAACATTAACATCAGCTATCGGCGCGAATGTGTGCAAGGAGACCGGCTGACGGTGACGACAGCGCCAAAATCGGTCGGCAACAGCAGCTACGTGCTAGAGCAGCTTATACATAACGAGCGGGGCGAGCTATGCACCGAAGCGCTCGTTACGAGCGTTGCCATGGACCCGGCGACGCGAAAAAGCCGTGCGGTGCCGGACGAGCTGCGTCGTATTTTCGGCTAATGCAAGAAGCACTAAAAAAAGCTTTTCAAGACGAGCCGCGCGGGCGGACCGTTTCAGAAAGCTTTTTTGATACCATGGCTAATTATTAATCGTTCCGTAATTCCCGGCAGCCCTTGGGAACTTCTATGCATCCATTGCGACTCGAAAGCCACAATGACCGCTTGAGCTATCCGGTGTATTCGAGCTTCGAGCAGCCACCCTGTAGCGATTGCAGTAGGAACGGTGGCAAAGATAAGATCCTCCTCTCATCGCTTTATGTCCTGTATCGACGTTAAATATCGGATTCACATTTTGCGTCTGTTGGTGGTAAGCCGGGCTGAACCAGTCCATGCACCACTCCCAGACGTTGCCTGACATCTGATATAAACCATAGCCATTCGGTTCGAATGTATGAACCGGAGCTGTACCGATATAACCGTCGCTTGCATTGTTTTTAACAGGAAACTTTCCTTGCCAAATGTTGCACATGTGTTTGCCGTCAAGCTTCAGTATGTCTCCCCACGGGTATCTTTTCCCTTTCAATCCGCCGCGAGCTGCGTATTCCCACTCCGCTTCGCTTGGCAGCCTTGTCCCTGACCATTTGCAGAACGCTATTGCATCATTCCAAGTGACATGAACGACCGGATGATTCATTCGATCCGTGATGCCGCCCTCTACTCCTTCCGGCCTTCTCCAATCTGCGCCTTCTACAGCCAACCACCAGGGCGCCTGCTGCGAGGAACCCTTCACTTTGCTCCTTGTCTCTTCGGATACCAGAAGATGAAATACATAAGACCAACCGAATTTCTCCGCTTCCGTTATGTAACCCGTAGCCTCAACAAAAGCTTGATATTGCGCATTAGTGACTGTACAAGCCGAAATGTAAAACGGATGAATCTCAATCTTTCGAGCTGGCCCTTCCCCATCGTTCGGAAAGCCTTCCGAGTCATTCGTTCCCATCTCGAACGTACCGCCTGTTAAACTTACCCAGTCAAATCGGAGACTAGACGGAGCACCGAGAGTGCATGGAGTCGCAACCGGTTCTGCTGCTTGTATAAGTTTATCATTCATATGCTGTCTGCTCACCGAGCAGCATGCTTTGGGAATTGGATGGTTCATCTTTATCTCTCCTGTCGCAGTATTCAAATATGCAAAAGTTCCCTGGCCGTACAAACGGACAGGGAGCTTGAATTTAACTGTTATATAGCCGGTACACTTGGGCGCTGTTAAGCGCAGTATTGTATAGCTGGAAATCATCTACGCTGCCGTTCCAATAGGCGTTGGCATCGGTAGGCGATTTATGGGCCCCGATGCGGAACGGGGCAGTTTGCGATTCAATAGTGCGTGTTGCCGATCCGACTGGTTGTCCGTTTAGATAAAGCGTGACGGCTCCGCCCCGATTTACAACCGCTACATGCGTCCATTCTCCTGTAGGAATCGTCTCGGATGAGAGCAAGGCGCTTCCGCCAAGAAAAGTACCGAGTTGGCCGGTCGAAGTTACTCGGTATAGTAATGTGCGCCCCGAAGCGCCCTCCTGTTGAAAAATAACTTGGTTAACGCCAGCCGCAGTATCCAGCTTGACCCATCCCGCAACGGTAAAATTGCCTGAACCCGGATTCAGTACAGCCGGTACGCTCACGTAATCGCCGCTGCCGTTCAGCTTGAGCGAACCGCCGACTTTGCCATTGTTGTTCCAGACCGGGTTGCCTATCAAACTGCCGTTATTCGTACCTGCTGCATCAGTGGCCGTGACGCCGGTTCCTTCATCGAGCTTGAAATGAGCAAGCGGACTAACGATTGCAGGTGCAATTCCTGGCCCTTGATAAGCTCCGATATTCGGCGCTGTCGCAGAAGAAACAGCATTGCCAAAATAATCTCGGCCACCGTTTGCAGGGATCACAGCTCCTGCATTCAGTGCCGCCGAGCCGGCTCCCAGCTTGTAACCTGCCTGGTCGAGACTGCCGGGGCCGTTCAGCCAAGGGTCAGCGGTTACCGTATTGGTCGCCCATGCTAGAACCGGCACGCCGAAAAACGCGTTATTGTCGATAACGAAATTCAAATCGTCCAGCGTCCATGTAACCTGACCGCCACCCTCGTTGTAAATGAGGTTGTTCCGGAACTGAATCGCCTGCCGCTGATTCGTCGTCTCTTGATAAATAACGGGCGCAAGGCCGGAACCTATATACATTGTATTATTGTAAATATGGCTTGAAACCACCTCGCCGCCGCAGCTTTGGAACATACGCGCCCCGTCGTTGACCGAAATATTGTATCGGATCACGAAGTTGACCGCCTTACTGTTTCCCTGGGCGCAAATCAGAAAAAATCCGCCTTCGTTTCCATGGGAATAGTTGTATTGGAATGTGACGTTGCTTGTAGAATGATCGACGTCGTAGGCCATACCATCCTTGGTCGTTTTGCCGCCGGACGTGTCGTTGAATTGAAAGGTGACATTGTTTGCGTTCGCCGTCCACATGCCTGCGTTCGGCGAGTCGGATCGCATATTGAAACCGGTTAAGGTGTTGGATTCGACCAGCGCCCCGTCAACCGTCATTGGTGCGATTCCGTCTCCGCCGATATCCGAGAGCGTATTGCCGCTAATGTAGAGGTCGGTCATTGGCTTCCACGACCCGTTGCACAAACTCCCCCAAAACTCCACCAGTCCCGGTCGTTGGCAATAATTAGACCAAACGTAAATCCCTTGACGGTCTACGCTTGCAATCTGATTGTTCAACACTTGCACCTGATGAAAAGCGGTCGGCACCGCTGTGCCAAGCACCTCAATAACGATACCGCCTGAAGCGTTCGCGTATTTGCCTGTGCCGTGATAGTTGCCGCTGACCGTTGAAGGCATGTAGCCGCGAACGTCGTGAATATATAAGTTTCGCAACGTAATGCCGTACAAGTCGCCTGCGTTTTCGCCAAGAACGTGTACCCCACGTCTAGCCGTCTTGTTATCGCCAGAAGCTGTCAGTTCGAGGTCGCTTAACTCTATATATTGCAAATTACGCAGCAAAACAGCGTCGGTCTGACCATTCGCGTTAATAACGGGTCTTGCCAAGCCCGGACCGTAGGCGGCAATCGTGACAGGTGCGGCGAAACTCCCGCTTCCTACCGGCGCAAAAGTGCCGGAGCAGATCGACCCGCGTTTGAACAGAACAGAATCACCGGGGGTTAGTTGAACCGCGTTGATTGCGGCCAAATTGTGAAATGGAGCGGCCTCCGTTCCCGTGCCGGCTTTCTCAGCAGCACAATCCACATAATAGGAAACGCCGGCTGCGAAAACGGAGGGTACGCGCTCTATCGGGCCAAAGACGGGAATTAACAAAGCTAATAGAACCAACAATCGGACTAGTTGACGAATCATTTTGGAAAACAGCTCCTTCGTTCAGTGTAGGTTTAATCGCGCTGCGGCACTCTCTGCAAGGCAAACGAGAGATTTGTACCGCAGCTGCGGGCTTCACCGGCAGGTAGCGAAAGGCGCGCCCGTCACGGAAGGAGACCAGTACTGGTAATTAAGTTCAAGCGATGTGAGAAACGATCTGGCAAGAAAGACAGCGACCCTTTTCCGTTGTCAGCTCCGCGCTTCCTGCAACGAAACATGACGCTGGCCTCCCGGCACGGCAGGCGCCGGCCGGATGATCGGCACGCCCTCCCCTGCAGCCGCCATGCGGTGCAGCAGACGGCCTTGCAGGATATCCGCAGCCTCGCGATGCGAGTCCAGACCAATCAGGTTCGTTAGTTCATACGGATCAGCATCAAGATCGTACAAATAAGCCTCGATATACTCCTCTGAGCCGGCCTGCTCGCTGCCGTCCTTGCCCTCGGCGACGACACAATATTTCCATTTTCGCGTGCGGATCGCTCGAGCGATGCTGCTTTCGCTGATTTGCACGAGCACCTCCTCCTGCCAAGGCTGAGAAGAGCCCGCGCCGTTCAAGAGCGGCATTATCGAGTTCCCTTGCATCTGGGCAGGAACCTTAATTCCTGCGGCATCCAGCAGTGTAGGCGGCAGGTCGATCAGACTGACAAGCTGCCGCAGCTTGCGGCCATCGCTAAATCCAGGGCCGCTAAAAGCTGTAGGCACGCGAATCGAGCTGTCATGGCAAGAACGTTTGTATTCCTCGTTTCGCGTCTTGAAATGATTGCCGTGATCGGAGGTAAACAGTACAATGGTTTGCTCGTCCAGCTCCAAGCTTTTAAGAGCATCGAGCACCCGGCCGAGCGCTTCGTCTAGCCGTTTAACCATGCCATAGTAACCGCCGATATGCTGATGGACGGTGCCTCCTAGTGCCGCGAGGTCGGGCGGAATCCAGCGGCCGCCATATTGCTCACGGTAGCCAACTGGAGCCGGATAGTCGTCAATATGATTCTGATGATGAGGCTCCAAATAGGATACAAACAGAAAGAATGGATTTTCCCGATGGTTGTCGATGTACCGGATCGCAGCATCGGTAAGCGCATCAACCCGGTATCCCGGCAGCCGCACCGGATTGCTTTCATTATCGTACATAACCGTTCGGTAGCTGTCCGACGAAAACTCGAGCACGTTCGAGGCAAGCCAATAATCATAGCCACCACGTTGGGCCGCAGGCACCGGCTCCTCGTCCGCCAGATGCCATTTCCCAATATAGCCAGTCTGATAACCAGCCTGCCCGAAATATTGTCCGAGCGTCCCTAAATGCTCCGGCAATGGAATACCGTTCTTGTAGCAGCCGGATGTAGTGCCGTAAACACCGGTTTGCAGGCTGGAGCGTGCTGGACCGCATACGGGCTGGCAAGTGAAGGAATGCTCCAAATGCGTACCGTATGCAGCCATTCGGTCGAAATTAGGCGTCAGCCCCAGTGGATTGCCATGGATACCCGTGGTGTCCCAGCGCTGTTGATCGGTGAAAAAAATGAGGACATTCGGTTTGCTGACGGTTGTCATACTTCTTCTCCTTTCAAGCATTCTGCTTATTCTTTAACTCCTCCTGCGGTTAAGCCTTCCACCATATACCGCTGCAAAAACAGAAACAATACGAGCAGCGGAGCTGTAGCCGTGACAGCTGCTGCGGCCGCCCCAGACCAGTTGGTGCTTAATTCGCCAAGGAAGGTAAGGGACAGCCCCGGACTGAGAGTCCGCATATGGAGATCACGAACAAGCGTCATGCCAAACAGAAAATCGTCCCACGCGACGAGAAAACAATAGATGGTTACTGCCATGATCCCTGGTTTGGTCAACGGCAAAACGATATAGATAAGCGCCTTTAGGCGTGTCGCGCCGTCAACCTCCGCGGCCTCTTCCAACTCGCCGGCGATCCCGTCCATAAAAGTTTTCATCATCATAATAGAGAAAGGCAGCGCTGTCGTTGTTGCGGCTAGCATCAACGCAAGCAGGGTGTTGAGCAAATGAAGCTTGCTGTAAAGCGTGTACAGCCCGATCAATAACGTCACGGCGGGGAACATTTGCGACGATAGAAAGAAGACGAGCAGTAGACGGCTGCCCCGGAACCGGAAGCGCGAGAGGCCGTATCCGGCGAGAATCGAAACGGCGATTGAAAGCGCTGTTGATCCGGCCGCGACAATCGCGGTGTTTTTGTAAAAAGTAAGAAAGTTCGCCGAGAGCAGGACATCCTTATAGCTTTGCAGCGTCAGCTTGAACGGAACCCATTGGGGCGGAAACTGAAACAGATCGCCGTTTGTCTGCAGTGAGACTGATACCAGCCAGTAAACCGGAAATAGAAACAACGAGAGAATAACCGCAAGCAGGGCATAAACACCGATATTGCTCCGGTGCAGCGGATGACGTCGAACAGCGGGAAGCCGATATGCGCCCTTCATGACATGCCCCGATTCGCCACACGGTTAAGTGGAATAGCGATGAGCAGCAGCAACAGCATCCATATAACGCCGATTGCCGAGCCCTTACCTAGATCGTAGGACTGGAACGCCGTTTCGTACGTGTAAATAGCCAATGATTGAGTCGCGTCCGCCGGTCCGCCTCCGGTAAGAGCATAAAATAACGTGAACATTTGAAAGTTGGCAACGACCATCAACAGCGTCACATTAGCGAGTACAGGTTTCAAAGCGGGAAGAGTAATATACAAAAATGTTTTTAATTTGCTTGCACCGTCTATTGTTGCAGCTTCATACCAGTCGCGCGGGACGCCCTGCAGTCCGGCAAGCGTCATGACGGCGGCCAGCGGCGTCTGGCGCCAAATCGCAACGCCCATGATGCCATACAGCGCCAAGTTTAAATCATTCAGAACGTTCAGCTTCTTGTCCGTTAATCCGCTCTGGATAAGCAGGCCATTCAGAACTCCATAATCAGCCTGATAAATCAGTAGGAAGACAAGCGCTGCGACAAGTGTTGGGATCGCCCAAGGGATGAGCAAAATGCTGCGGAAGAACGCCCGAAATCGGATACGGCTGTTTAGCAGCAAAGCGCTCGCGAGTCCAAGAACAACCTCAATGCCGACCGTGCATGCAACATACCGAAGCGTAATGGAGAGCGCATGATAAAATTCTTGTCCCGATAACAGCGCCTTATAATTGGCCAGACCGATAAAGGGCTGTTCTGCCGACAGCAACGAAGCTCCCCGAAAGCTCGTCGAAATGGAACGAGCCAACGGGATAAGAATCGTCACAGACAACAGCAGGGTCGCGGGCGCGACAAGCAGCATGCCGAACGCCTGATTTTTAAGGGTGCGAGACCATTTGATTGACATAGCTTGCCTCCCCCCTTAGCTTATAAGTGTTTGAAATAAAGGTTTGCCATTGCTTACTTCGCAGCATACAGTTCTTGAAGCTTCGGCAGTATCTTGGCGATAATAGCCGGAATATCCTCGGATGTTGTAGTCGCCAGCACGGTCAAGTTGGACGTTTCTTTCATAGCCTGTTCGAACGCAGGGTTGCCTGTCGGGAATGGGCTGGCCGTTTTCATCTGCTCATTGAATACCTTGGCATAATCGTCCTCGTTCAGCTCAGGCAGCGATGCAACTGAAGCGCGGGAGGACATGACTCCGTTGAGTTTGTGGTACAGAATCATGGCATCCTTTGATACCAGATACTTCACAAACTCAGCGGCTGCTTCCGCATGTTTGGTCGACGATGAGATAAGCAATTGATGCTCGGTGAAGACGGTCTCGGAGCGTCCGGTCTCGCCGACAGGCACGGTTGTTACGCCCCACTCTTTATCGAAAGCCTCCCCAATGCCACTAGTGGTTCGGAACGTGTTTCGGCCGAAGTCGCCGTCGACGAGCATGCCCAGCGAACCCGTCCCGAACATGGCGCGCAAATCTTTGATCTCGGCGCCGACCGGGGCAACATTCTTATTGGCAATGTCGCGAAGGTATTGCAGCGATTCTGCGAGCGCCGAGCCTTGGTCGACGATCAGCTTGCCCTGATCATCAACGAACTTACCGCCATGAGAGAGCGTTATACGGAGCAGCATTTGGCCGGTGTAAGCTCCGGTTTTATTTGCTTCGCCGATACCATAGATCGGGTTGCCTTTATCGTCTTGCTTAAGCGCTGCGACCGCCTCCGCATATTTCAGAAGCTCGTCCCACGTCTTTGGCGGCGCATTTGGGTCGAGACCCGCTTTGGCGAACAGCGTCTTGTTCCAGAACAGCGCATTGGGATGCGGCGCCCACGGCATGGCGATCACTTTGCCGTTAAAGGTGACTCCTGCTTTGCTCGAAGGTAAAATATCGTCGATGATGTCATTGCCAAGCAGCGTTTCTAACGGCTGTACGATGTTTGCACTGCCGAATGCCGGCGTGAAGCTCTGGTTCGCCATCAGCACATCCGGCGTATTGCCTCCGGTAGAGGCAATGAGTACCTGATCTTTGTATTCGTTGAACGGGATGCCGAGTGACTTGATCTTGATGTTCGGATGGGCGTTTTCAAAACCTTCTACTAACTGGTTGTAGGCGTCCTTCGTTGCATCCTCCGTTGAAATCCAGTTAGCAAATGTTAGTTCAATATTTTCTTCCGATGAAGCTGGTTGTTGTTGATTATCTTTTGAAACGTTGCCTGCCTGATTGACTGACTTTACGCCGTTATTACTGTTGCCCGAGCAGGCGGTAACGGTGGCTAATATTGCGGCGGCGAGAGATAAAGATACTATTTTCCATAATTTCATGACATTCCATCTCCTTTGAATTTGTTAACGGCTGAGCAATATCTCATGGGTGTAGCGTTCTGGATTGCAATAAGACAAGGAATATTGCAAAGGCTGATCGCGGTTGTTGAACAACAGCGTCTGTATGACTAGCAATGCGGTGCCTTCGGAAACTTCGAGCAGTCTGGCGATGCGAGCGTCGGCATTGACTGCTGAGTAGCTTTGCGAGCCTTTCTTGACATTCACTCCGCTCTGTTCCAGCAGATCGAAGACCGTTGAGCGTCCAAGCCGCTCTTCCGTTATGACTCCGGATAAATTGATGTTGAAATAGTTTTCATCGACGATCACATGACCGCTGGATACCGCAATTCGTCTAACCGTACGGATCATCTGCGTAGATGCCGGAATGCCGAGTGCCTGTGATACAGCGGCCGGCGCTTCGCTGTGTCCGAATTCCGCGATTTCAATGGTCGGGTACAGTCCTTGGCTGCGAAGCTGCTCGACAAGTCCGACCAGCTTCGTCGTAACGGCGGCGGAAGTACGCTGCGCAACAAAAGTGCCTTTTCCATGTTTGCGTTCAAGCCATCCCTCCGCAACAAGTTCTCCAAGGGCCTGACGGATGGGCGTACGGCTCAATCCCAACAGTTTCTCCAGTTCCCGCTCGCTTGGAATCGCGATACCTGGCTGCCATTGGCCGCTCTCGATTTGTTGTTTGATATACGTTTTGAGCTGGTGATACAACGGTACCACCTCTTGCAACAGTTCCAAGACTATTCCCCCTTTAGGTCTCTCTCTCGATCAAGTGGTAATCTGGTAATTACCAGTAAACGAAAAAGAGACACTATTCGCATAAACGAATAAGTGTCTCCAGTGGTCTGGTCAACAAAGTAATACATATAAATCGAACCCGATTAGTTGGAATTATACGGGGCAATTGTATTTGGTGTCAATCTTTTTTTAAGTGAGGGGTATTTTATAAAGATAATGTGACTTAGAGAGAGGAATTGCTTCACGCTCTCGTATGGAGAGCGACATAGTATCAGCTATAAGTTCCAGTTCAGTATACCATTTCAATCAACGCTCTCGCATAGAGAGCGACCAAAACCACATTGACCCCGGCAGCACAGGGCTTGGAATTTCAATCCACGCTCTCGCATGGAGAGCGACAAGAAATGGAAATGCTGCAAGGTACATCGGTTTGATTTCAATCCACGCTCTCGTATGGAGAGCGACCAACGTCGACTGGCGGAGCTGTCGACGAAGCTGCATTTCAATCCACGCTCTCGCATGGAGAGCGACTTGGCAACCAAAGTCATACCCTTGATACCATCCATATTTCAATCCACGCTCTCGCATGGAGAGCGACGCATCGCTACGGCACGTATGCGGCTGGACATACAATTTCAATCCACGCTCTCGCATGGAGAGCGACAGGAAGAAGCGGACCCAAACGACTCTAACACGTACATTTCAATCCACGCTCTCGCATGGAGAGCGACCGTGAGTCAAGACCACGTTAAAAGATTGTGCAGAATTTCAATCCACGCTCTCGCATGGAGAGCGACGAACTCCTCGAAGAAATGCTCTGCCAACAGTTTGATTTCAATCCACGCTCTCGCATGGAGAGCGACTATGCGCAGATAAAACTCAGTTCAAACCGCGGCATTTCAATCCACGCTCTCGCATGGAGAGCGACGTAATAACGCCAGTCCAAGCAGGGCCAAGCATGGCATTTCAATCCACGCTCTCGCATGGAGAGCGACTTTAAACAATTCAGCTCATCGCCGCTTGGGCTAGATTTCAATCCACGCTCTCGCATGGAGAGCGACTACCCCTATGTCCGCTTAACCGTTGAAAACGGAATTTCAATCCACGCCCTCGTATGGAGAGCGACAGCATCGCTCAGAAGCCTTGTCCAGCAAGGCTTCTGAGCGCTAAAAGTGCGAATCGATTTTATTTACTCGAAAAGCAATAGACCATTCGCTCACCTAATACGTCCATCCCTTATAAATCAACTGGTGCGAATGTCCCGGGATTTTCATGGGAGCTTGGGGTTCGCACCAAGCCTCTTATTAAACATTTCCACATACGCCAAATGCGGAAAAAACATGGGATTATTAAGCAACATAAGCAATTGATTGAGTTGAAATGTTAGTGTCAGCAATGTAACTTCTTTATCCTTTGCTCCCTCGCTCTTTTGAGCAGGATCTCTGTCACCTTGGCTTACAACATACTTGTCAAGCCCCACAACCTTTCCTTCGTAATCTCTAATATATTCATTATACTGCTCTTCTGCATGATTCAACGTTTTGTACCAATATTTAGTATCTGAATTATCAGGAAGAGACCATAACTTCAATCGTTCATCTTTAGGGGCAATTACGAAGTCAAACCATGATTCCTCAGTTCCTGCATAACTTTCATTTAAATGACACAAAATTCGTAATGGCCGCGTTGACGTCTGTGTCAAACTTTCTTTCTTAACATTAAATCCCTCACTAACAACCATTCCCTGTGTTCGCGTAATCGACTTGTTGGAGGTTTTTAATGCTTGAATACTCTCCACCCACTTTTTCAAGTCACCATTGTCCAAACTCTTACTCTTGCACTGCACAACCACTGCTACAGCCTCAATCGGAATGTATTTCAACTTCCCAAAACGAAAAATGTAAGGCGTATATTGCTCATCAAAAATCGCTAAGTCCACTTCATTCGAGATGTTGCCGTTAGAATCGATGATAAAGACAGACTGTTCAACGGAAAATTTGCGCGGCACAATTTGTTCGAACATGTTCTTCCATATTTCCTCGCGAAAGCTGCCGGTGGTCAGATGATGCTGACTGCTAAGACGCAGTTGGGCAACCATCGCTTTTTCCAGTTGAATGTAGTTGTCCGCGATTTTTCGAATAATCTCATTATTAGTTTGCCTCACACGCTCATCATGCTCTGCTGTTGCCATTAGCCTGTCCCCTCCTCGCCAGAGACTCTCACGATTCTTCCGTAACCAGTATTCGTTTTACCGCCTATCCCCTCTTGCTCAAGCGCGTATAAAACGATTTGCTGTGCGACTCTCAACCAGTTTTGCGCCTCTGGATCGTCTTGCTCGCCTCCCCATCCCAAAGCCATTTGAAATTGGCCTTTCACCGACAGGAAGTGTACGGGAATTGGGGAATCGTCATCTCGCGGAGGATCGATCTCCCTACGGGCCCCAGCATGTCCAGCCTGATAGTATTTCTGGTGATGCGGCGTTAGGACATCCAATCGCAACGTTTCAGATAGCTTTTCTTTTAACGGCAATGCATCGTAATAAATGATTTTCGCCGCCGCTTCTTGACTGCCGAATAGCACCTTATGGTACAACCCTTTTTTCTTGAAATTTTCATCCTCACTCAAATAACGATGGCAATAGTGCGCAGCAACTCCTTTTATAGCTGTCCCCGGCAAATAAGGAACCCCATAGGTGTGATGCAGCGTCAAATGAGCTTCCAGCACAGATTGTCCCCCATTGCCAATTACCAATGGAGAAGCTGTTTTCACATAAAATATTTCAGTTTGTGCAGTATGCTGAAGCCCGCTATAATACCGGTCGAAGAAAGTGGAATAAATGCCATGGGCCAAGCTGCCTACTTTCCAATTCTGCACATATTCTTTTAAAGTCTCCTCGTAAAACTGCGCTCTCCTGTCACCGTTCTTCACGACTTCCTCTATTCGGCCCTTCTGGCTTTTCGTCAGCGCCAACCGCAAATTCATGTCTACCTCCTATTCTGCAGCTTCAAGCTCCTGCGCCTCTGTCACTCCAAGTATCGCTTCCGCGTATCGCTTATACCATACTGCCGCTTTCAACGCTTTTCTCGTCTGTTGACGGTATTGAACAGCAGAATCAAAATTTAGAGACTTCAATACCAATACCTCTTTTAAATCCTCGATAAATTGGTTATAAGCCTGCGCTATTGCAGTATCTTTACCAGCAGATCCCTTTGCTTCAAAAAATACAACCGTCAAGCGCAACCCATTCAGCAAAACCATTGAAGGAAACCGATGACACAAGGACCCATAGGCTCGCTGAAGTCCCGGATATTTCTGTTCCTTCTCTTTTATCTGTTGAACGTGGAGGTAGGCTGCAGAGGCAAATGTTTGATCGATCGATTTCACTTTTTATGCCCTCCCTCCTGTATAATAGGTGACCAAGCCTTTCCCGACGCTTGCGTTACCCCCGACTTGAAGAGTGCGTTCCCTTTGCAACTGATCCAGCAAGCTCTGCGGCGTTAGCTTAGAATTATTTCTATAAATATAATCACTCCACAAAGTACCATATAGGATCGCTTCGGCCGGAATATACTCCTCTTGCCAAAGCGCGCCATTAACTGTTGTTTTTAAGTTATCATCGATTCGAATACGCGGTACAATCTCGCAGCACATCGTCGTAAAATACTGAAAGGCGTCATCGGATATTATAACGAGCCGCTGCTTCAATCTTTCCGCCATATCCTGCTGTGAGCCTAGGCTGGCGCCTACCCACTCGGCAAACCTAGTCACCTGCTCATGCGGTACTGCATGAAACTCAAACTCATCGAGAGTTACTGTCTGAGAACCCGCATCATATGAATCTACCACTACTGCTTTGCTTATATCGGCAATCCAAGCTTCTCCTTCAGCCAGGAGGTCAAGCCCCGCTATATCCGGTGTCGGTAGACCTACAGCCGTGCAATCTTGTTGCAGTCGCTTGAGCGCAAGAGGGCACGTTACGTAGGCAAAGACTCCGAAAAAGCTGGCAACAGGGAAGGCGAGCATTTTTGCATCTGAGAATACAAGTGCTCCAGCATTTCCTTCCTCTTCATTGCCCTGTCCAGCTTCATTCCGCGTACCAAAAGCAGCCTTCAGCCATTCTTCTTCGCCGTTCCTCCGAAAATACTCCCGATGCACCCCTTTCGACGTGCTTCCCGGGATGTATGGCCATTCCGTTATTCGTTCCCTAATGATCGGCATATCAATAACGCCAATGCCTTGTCCCGCCCCAACGTGAACGGGAGATAAGCAGTGGACAAAAAAGAGTTGACTTGCGTTTCTCATTCCAATGGCTCCTCTCTAAATTAAACTTCGCTGCTCGATGGCTCCCATGTCCCCCACATCGCCAATCCAAACCCATCATCCTTGTCGAATGCAGCTTTACGACGGTTGTCATCCGAAACAGATGCCAGCCACAGCTTGTCCGCCAGCTCTTCTGCAGTTCCTCCGTCGATGATTTCAAAAAAATAAACGCTTCCCGCCGGAACCATCCGCCGGACTGATTTTTCCGACCCTTGGCTATAACTCCAGCCTGATACAGGCTGCCAACGCGGAACACAAGCCCATCTTAATTGCAGTCTTATATCACCTAAAAAAGTCCTCGCACGCTCATTCGTTATCAGATCCGTCCCTAGCCAACGCGGGAGCCAGCCGTTATCGAAATACGCAGGGGTTGCCAGTACCATTCGAACGTACTTTTTCTTGCCCGCTAACGCCTCTCTGATCTCTTCCGGACAGCTATCAAAAGTAGGCTGATCAACTGAATGAAACTGCGCCAGACGTCTTTTGCCTCCAATTGAATGTATCGTATAACCTTCGCTGCCCCATCCCAAATCAGCCTCCAGATCGTCGATCTGGACAATCATACTCATCCCTTTCGGAAAAACGAGCCCTTCTGTCGAATACAGCTTCGTTTCCTCTGCCCTATTCGTACCGGGCTTGATAGCAGTATGGGTCCGTTCTTCCTTGACAAGCGCAGGTAAAAAATGTAATTTATCTAATTCCGCCTCACGAAGCCGCGATTCGTAGTGGCACCAGTACGCAAGAGGCTCAGCCCAATCTCCCTCTTTCAATTCGCCTGCCAAATAACGAGTCATCCATTCTATGCTGATAAATGCAGGCATTTTCTGCGCAGGCTTGCCTCGCAGTTTGGGAGCAATTGCCGGCCACATATCCTCGTGTCGGAATTCATTTCCTGTACCAAGAAAACCTGTACCCGGAGGCAAAGCCTGCGGTCGTCGATAACAAGCCTGAAGCTCTCCATCCTGATTTTCATAAATAGCGACATCGTGAGGCATTGGAACAAATAATTTCTGGTGAAAAAGGTACAACGGGCCGCGAATTGGCAGTTTCGTCAAATCAGGCATTGACTCCGACTTCACAGCCATTGTCCGCAGCGTACCCGCTACAACGCTAGGCGGCACATAATCCAAGGAGTGCGCTCTAATACCAGGCGTCATGCGAAAGGTCCGGCCATCCCGCATCATCAAGGGCTCCAACGGAATAATCTCAATCATTTTCGCCAATGAGACCGCCTCCTTCCCGAAATAGTTCAGCCGCAATAATAGCCAGTTCCGCGATTATCTTCAAACTCTCCAGTGGCTCATTTTGCTGGGCAATATGATTCAACATATTAGTTACTGGCAAAATATTTTCTTCAGCCTGCTGTTTGTCCATCGTTTCTGGTCTTTTCTTGACAGCAAGCCGAATAATTTCCTTCACTAATAATTCAAGCAGCTCCGCTCCTTCAATCCAACGTCCATGTCTGAACATATGGTTGTACTGTAAATAGAGCTCGCGCAATTCGTAAGCATATTTATGAGATAATGATTTCGATCGAAACTTTTCTTGAAACAATAGAATTTGTTTATGAGGAGCAAGCTGGAAAGGGACGCTGATTTTCATTTGGCTGCCTCCACTCCGCTTTTGAAACCAGATGGCCAAGCTGTCCCGCTTCTCCTTTGCCAACTTTTCCACAGAGGCTGCTTGACTTCGAACTTGTTCCAATGGCTCGAACATATGAGCAACTGCCATACCGACAGAAAGCGTTACCTCAGCACCTTCTTTCCCATCATTCAAAAGAGCTTTAAATGTCTTCTGTAGTTGATCGATTGCCGCAAGACAAGTGTCGAGCGGCAGCAAAGCCATCACATCGTCGCCGCCGCTATAAATTAAAATCCCATTCTGCTGTCTGACAACATCTTCAGCTTGATCGGCAAACTCGGATAATTTCTCCGATAATTTCTGATGATTTTCAGGAGTCGTAATTTCCTGCAACCGCTTGTGCATATGATCCCCATCGCATAACACAAATGCATAGTACGGAGTTGGCTGAAGACCCGTTTTCGCATAGAAGTAGGCTAGTTCTGCCTCTATGCGAGTCATTAGACGCTTGAATGGCCCTTCGTCCAAGTCACCGACAATCTCTAATAAGTTGTCTTCCAGCCGATTGGAATAGAACATCCACGAATGATACTTTTGTGTTGAGAGCTCAATATCTTTTCCTGACTCAAGCTTGATAAGCTTCGCTACTCTCTGCTGATATTCTAATGCTGCGCTTCGTCGTTGTTCCTCTGCAGCTATTTTTCGTTGCAGCGGCAGAAAAGCGATGTCGCATACAGAAAGAAATCGCTCTGAGTCCCGCTCTACATAATGTGCCAGCCGCTTCACCAAGGAAATGGCGTCCAATTCTTCGTTTCGCTTGATGCCAAATCGCCCATATACAGGATGCTTGTCCTGCCATAATACCGATTCCCTTCCCGCATCAAGATCCGATTTTGACTCGCCGTACAATTTACCGGGTTCATTAGCTTTGAAATCGCGCATTGTTTTTCTAGCTGCCATTAATAGCTCTGCTTGTTTTAATGCCTCGCTATATCCTTGCTCCCCCTCCACATCGACCCATACCGCGTAAAATTCTAAAAAATCTTTGATTTGTCTCTCCCATGCCCCTTCGTTAATGCAAGAAACCAGCTCTTTTTTAGCGAGTTTTGCATATTCGTACCAGCAATTCCGCGCTGCGGTACGGGCCATAATCGCAAGATCCCGCTCTGCTCCTCTGTCAACCAGAGCAACGATTTTGTTCGCTACCTTCTTTTGTTCTTCGCGAAAATGGGGAAAAATCAGATTCGCTCCGTGCTCGTGCAATTTTTTTGCGGCCTCATAACTAAGCTTCGAAAGGAGATGGGAGCCAAACCATAAATCCCTCGTCCGACGTGCCTGAGCTATAAATTCTTGTACCGGACCCAGTGTGAGAAGCAATACCGATTGCTGCTTGCTGCCTATTGACGAGGATGTTTGTTCGTTTGTTTGTGTGAAGGCGGTGTCCCGATCGCATCTTGCCATTCTTTAACCCCCTTAGATACAAGAAATGCCTCAATTGCATTGCTATTCACTTTATTGGTATCTGGATGAGCAAGCGGGTTGTTGTCATATTTCTGATTGTTGTAGATCGCTTCATGATAAATTTTACGCCCTCTTAGCCTGTCGCGAATAATGCGAATACTTGCCTCATTCCCGCTCTTCTCAATAATCTCCAGCTTTACCTCTCTTATTTGGGGCTGATTAAGCCTAATAAATGCGCTGTAGCCTTGCTCTTTACTAACTGCTATCGTTTTCACGACCAACGGCGATGCCAGCCGGTCCCGGTTATTCGGAGTAAGCTGGCTATCGTAGGGATCGCGCCCATGATGATTATTGCTCTTGTTATCTTTGAAATGAAAAATAATCGGCATTCCGAATTGCGAGCGCGGGAAAGCGAGTTGCGCCTGTTTAGGAGGAAAAGGTTCAGAGTGATTTTTAATCGACATTTTTGTCATTCCGCGTATGGCATCCGCTTCCGGCCAGTAGCTGCGGCCCTGAGGTTTGCCGCCACGTAAAGTGGCCCGCCTACGAAAGTATTGATAAGTTGCTACCCCCGCTTTCCATGCCTCCAAATGATTCGTATATCCTCGCTGAACCATAATTCCCCCAAGAGTCGTCCATTCGCGGGTCACGTTGCTGAGTATTCCATTATTCCGCAACTTGCCGTAGAACCAGTCTATGAACGCTTTATTATCTGAAGCCTCTTTACTATTCGGTGAAAAGATCTCGCAGTACAAGCTTCCGAATCCCCTGCGTGTCCGTGCTCCGATTCCTCCGAAATTAACCCATGCCCATAACGCCGCACACATTTCTTCCTTCAATTGTTCAACAGATAATGCGCCTTCCTTTGTCTGCTGTTCATATTGAATATTCAGCGTGAACGTGAATCCCGTCTGCATTGGGAAATAGGTGTTATTCTCTTTCTTATCCTGAAATGGAAAGGCGACATAACTCAAGCTATTAAGTTCATTACACAAAGCCGATACAAGTCTCCCCTTCGAATTCACTATCATTTGTGCAGTAGGGGAGGATGCCTTCTTCTTAGAGTCGACCCAAATCTTCACGGGAGCAGGCTCGCTACTGCTGCCGAAAATTAGCTTTTCTTGGGCAAACAACTCCTTTGCGGTCGTATATTTCGTTCCTCTTGTTGCACGCCACCAAAACCGCAAATGCCCCCTTACAGAGGCACCTTTAATAGGGGCTTCCTCCTCCACCTTACCCGAATAGCTGCTTCCGCCAACCATATGGGTAACCACATGAATGAGATAATCCTTCTTCTCGACCCGCTTGTTTACATTGTCCATCCTTGTCTTTAAATCTACTAAACTCGGAGCCTCAGGGGCATAATATGTTCCTGCCAATTTATTCACCTTCTTATTTAATTCTAAGTGCTTAGTTCTAAAGTTCGACTTTAATCTCCTTAAACCTCCCAAATAACCCATAATCATTGTTACGAATTCAAGAATAGTTTAAGTATTTAGTCAGTATCCACCTCCACTTCTAACCCTAACGTAGTTGACCACTTCTATTGTCTTTTCTAAACACAAGTAACCCCTTTCTAAGAGGATGTTCTCTTGGGCCGTACGTCCTTTAGCTACGGCAGTATATAGCAAAAAAACAAGCCAACCATTAATCTCTGGCAAGCTTGTTTTACGAAAATGATGCTTTAATTCAACCTAAATAAGCTTTGAATTCGTTACTGCAATATAGACAGTCTATGAAAATCAAGCTTCACTCTCTCTTTAAGAGAGCAATTTAAGTCGGGTGACGCCGCTCTGGATCGTTGCGAGATTTAAATTCACGCTCTTCGTATTGAGAGCGACGAAAACCTCTTAATGAGACTATCGCACTCACCAGAATTTCAATCTACGCTCTCCGCACGGAGAGCGACCGATCAAACACAACATGAGCTATTTCAGCCTAGAATTTCAATCCACGCTCTCCGCACGGAGAGCGACGATATCCGCTACCTAGAGAGCAACACGCTCAAAGGATTTCAATCCACGCTCTCCGCACGGAGAGCGACAATCGACAACAACGGCAACATCAAGCTTTCGAAATTTCAATCCACGCCCTCCGCATGGAGAGCGACGCCATTATCTTTAGTCTTACAGCAATAAACTTCCTATTTCAATCAACGCTCTCCGCACGGAGAGCGACGTGTCGCCTGTATCGTGAGTACGGGCGTGGATTATTTCAATCAACGCTCTCCGCACGGAGAGCGACCAGGAGACTGGCACACGCCGGACACATACCCAGAATTTCAATCAACGCTCTCCGCACGGAGAGCGACGGTAGTTTTCCAACATGCGACGATGTCGCAAATCATTTCAATCAACGCTCTCCGCACGGAGAGCGACCTTGATGGACTGTTTGAGAAAAACGAGTTCTTGATTTCAATCAACGCTCTCCGCACGGAGAGCGACACGAGTAGTGGTTACGAAAACCTCGTCTTACCCAATTTCAATCAACGCTCTCCGCACGGAGAGCGACAGCACCACCTCAGAAGCCTTGCTCCGCAAGGCTTCTGAGGGCTAAAAGTGCGAATCGGTTATTTTAATGCTGAGATGAACAGAAACTTTAACAGCAAAGTGTTCGATTCCCTTACAAATCAACGGGTGCGAATGTCCCGGGATTTTCATGGGAGCTTAAGGTTCGCACCATCTGATACAGCTAATGCTTCTTCTCCAAGAATACCACAATATGTGTATTGAATTGCTTCTTTTCTTATTTATCGTTAACCCTATCATTATCTATCATTATACAGAAGCGGACGATTATTATATCGTCGTATACACGCCTTCCTCAAGCCATTACTCAATCTCTCACAGGTTCTTGCCCCCTCACCTCAAAAACCGGTATTCCAGCTCTTGCACCGACTCGCTGCTCCGATCGATCAGTATCGTTTTTTCATCGGTCATTTTCAAAGAGTTATAAGAAGAATAGCTCGTTCTGCCGATATCCATCCATCGTTTGACTGCCGGATCGTACCCTTTCAAAATCTTTTGTCTGCTTGCCTCGTCGTACTCACTCGTAAGGAACAGCTGTCGTTCGTCCTTGAAACGGAACGAATAGAGTTCAACTGCATCATAGTCCCATTCCAAGTACCGATCGCTACCGGTATCGGCAATAATAAAGCGGTCTCTGGCTATCGTCATCTGAGGCCGTTCCAACTCCTCTAGACTCGAAGCCTCCTTCAGCGGGTAAACCTTGCCATTCTCGACGTCTATACGCTCGTATGAAATCGCCAGCTTGCCTGGCTCCGGCCTGCCGTCGTCGGCAAGTGCAAGACGATAACGCCTGACAATGCCAAAGCTTTTTCCATGTTCGTCTTCGATCCACCCTGCCCATTCCATATGGTCGTTCGGCTTGTTGGCCGCAATTTTCGTTTGCCACACCAGCTTGCCGTTCTTATCCAGCACCTTAATGCCCTGCGGCGCAATGATATAAACCTCCGATTCGCCGACGATGTTGGACGGGCTAGTGTCCCTTGCATACTCGAATTCAGCATAACGTCCGTCCGGGCTCCATAGGAATGCCGGAAAACCATCAATTCCTCTGTAACCACTGTCGAACTTGCGGATAAGCTTCCCTTTTTCGTCGTGCAGCTTATATGTATCCTTCTCTTCAGCAGTCTCCCAATACCAGAAACGTTCGCCGGTCGGAGACGGAATCGTCATGAAAAAGGGCCAGGAGTTGCGGAACTCGCCGTCCGCACGTTCGATCGTCCCTTGAGCAATATCGGCAATCCAAAGCTGTCCTTCCCCGTACCCGTTCACATATAGCTTCCCGTTCCGCTCGTCTAACCAGCTTCTCCCGATACGGTTCGTTTCCGGCCCTGGCTGCTCCGCTGCTGCAATATTGGACAGCTTGTTGGTACGCAAATCCAGCGTTGCGACGCGGAAGCCGATGCCGCCGTCCGCTTTTTCGATACTAGGCACCGTCAACACGAGACGATCGGGATCAACAAACCCGTATCCTCTGCAACTGGTATCCACATCGATATGTTTTTGTACTTTGATATCAACAAGAGGGATGACCGTATACGTCCCTTTCTTCGAATCGGTCACAAGCAGCTCGTACTTGTAACGATCCAGCTCCCCGTCATTGCTATTGCGACGATAAAGATGGACGTCAGGCCTGCCCACTTCAGGGGAAGTATAAGTCTCCAAATAGATGGCGTCTGCGTTCTCGACCCGGTAAAGGATACCATCCGTCAATTGTTCCGAACGGATATCCAGTGGACGGTCGATCAAATCGAGCTCCGCTTCCGGCGCGGCCGTCGTTTCGATCTGCGGCGCAGACGGCGACGGCTGCAACGTCTGTCTTGTCTCCATAGATGATCCGCTGCTTACCCCCGCGCTAACGCCCGGACTTGGCGACGATCCGTCTCCTCCTGTTCCCGTGCATCCAGCCAACCCTACTATGGCGGCTCCTATCCAAAGCAAAGCCCATCCGCTCCGCATTTCTATTCCTCCCGATCAGCCTTTTCTTTGCGTTTCCAAATCTATCAATATAGACTAAATTTCCCTGAAAAGGTTGCATGCAGAGCCGCCGTCAAAAAAAGCCGCCATTCCTCGCGATTTTGTCGCGCGAAATAGCGGCCTTTCTACTGTTCGTTATATGGGACAAACAAACGAATTATTGCGATAAAATGCTTTCCTTCGATTCCTCTTGCTTTTTCACCGTATAGCGGTTCGCCGGAATCGGCAGCTCCAAGTGGCCTCGAAGCGTATCCGCTTCGTATTCCTTCCGGTAAATGCCGCGCTCCTGCAAAATTGGCACGACCAGATCGACAAACTCGTCGAGTCCCTTCGGCGTTGTCGCGGAAATGATAAAGCCGTCCGCCGCTTCTTCTTCATGCCATTGCTGAATCAAATCGGCGATTTTCTCCGGTGTGCCGATGAACGCTGAGCGCGGAGTAGCGGCGCGAAGCGCAACTTGACGCAGCGTCAAATTCTCTTCCTTCGCCTGCCGCTTGATTTTGTCGGTGCCGCTCTTGAAGCTGTTGCTGCCGAGATCACCGATATCCGGGAACGGCTCGTCGAGCGGGAACACGGAAAAGTCGAAATGCTCGAAAAACCTTCCCAAATACGCAAGCGCCTTATCAATCGTAACAAGTTCAGCCAACTGTTCGTATTTCGCTTCAGCCTCCTCCTGCGTCCGGCCGACAATCGGCCCAATCCCAGGCAGTATCGCGATCTCCTCCGGTGAACGGCCTAGCTCAGCGGCGCGCCCTTTCACATCGGCATAAAACGCCTTCGCCTCTTCCAGCGTTTCATGGCTGGTGAATACCGCATCCGCGCTTTTGGCTGCCAGCTGCTTGCCCGATTCGGACGAACCGGCCTGGAAAACGACCGGCTGGCCTTGCTTCGAGCGGGCAATATTAAGCGGTCCCTGCACGGAGAAATGCTCCCCTTTATGATTCAGCCGATGAAGCTTAGACGGATCGAAGAATACGCCGGATGCCTGATCGCGGACAAAGGCGTCATCCTCCCAGGAGTCCCACAGCCCTCTCGCCACTTCCAGATACTCCTCGGCAATGCGATAACGCTCCGAATGGTTCGGATGCTCGGGCTTGCTGAAGTTTTTGGCAGAGCCTTCAAGCGGCGAAGTAACAACGTTCCAGCCGGCGCGCCCGCCGCTAATATGATCGAGCGACGCGAACTGCCGGGCTACGTTGAATGGCTCGCTGTACGAAGTGGAAAGCGTGCCGACGAGACCGATTTTGTCCGTTACGGCACCAAGCGCCGATAGTATCGTAATCGGCTCGAAGCGATTCAAGAAATGCGGAATCGACTGTTCGGTAATATACAAGCCATCCGCAATAAAGACGAGATCGAATTTGCCGGCCTCCGCTTTCTGCGCCTGCTGTTTATAGAAACCAAGATTAACGCTGGCGTCGGTCAGCGCATCCGGATGCCGCCAAGCGCCGACGTGGCCGCCGACTCCGTGAATAATCGCCCCTAGCTTCAGCTTTTTGCGTGCTGTCATACTCTCTCCTCCTTAAATAACGAACCCGTCTCTCGGCTGCTGATAGCTACACGAGCAAGGCCGATTCCTTTAACTTCAATCGGTAGCACTTCACAAGCTTGTCGCCTTTTTGAATTTCTTTGTCATAGTCACGTTCAAAGCCAAGGCGCTCATACAGCTGAATGGCCGAAGCCATCATATCGGATGTATGCAAATGCAACGTCTCGGCGCCCAGCGCCAGCGATCTGCGCACGCTTTCGCGTATAAGGGCGGTCGCAACGCCTTTTCCTCTTGCAGCCGGCGAGGTTGCCAGCAGCCGGATAATCGGCGACTCGATACCGAGCTCCGGGGCTCCGTATGCCGCCTCGGAAGAATCAAACATTTGCACGCTGCCGACGATCTCGCCGTCCAGCTCCGCGACGATTCGCGCAATCGGCCGATCATTGTCCACCGAAGCTTCTATATCTTTCGCATATTGCTTCCAACCCTCTTCAGGCATAACAAGGGCGTATTCCCCATAGGCTTCGAGCATCACCTTCAAAATCGAATCGCGGTCTTCCCTCTCTGCTTCCCGGATTCGCAGGTCCGGCTTATTTTGCGTCATTCTAAAACGCACCTCCCGCTGAGTACCCAGCGACAAATAAAATTATTCCAATGAAAAAACTCTGCTTTATACCTGTAACGTTACCATAAAATTTGCAGCCGTGTACAATTAACGTTTTCTATATCGGTATCAAAGTTTTGTATAGGCGGTTTTAATTCGGTCGATTTGCCCGATATGGCGGTGAACATGGTCGGAGAACGAATCGACGATTTGCTTCACCGTAACCGTCTCGCCTTTTTTGTTAACACCCGTTTTCACCCAATCGGCATCAGTCAGCCGTTTGAACAGCAGGCTGTTGTAGACCAGCAGCGCCTGAAAAACATGCAGGATGTCTTCAGCCGAGCCTTCGTTCGCATACGCTCCGCTAACCCATAGGTCCTGATCGAACGCTGGCAGAACGGCCGTCGTATCGGCTAAAATATCGCGCAGCCGGAACGATACGATCAAATTATGGTCGGCCAAATGGGAAAGCACCTCCGTAACGCTCCAGCTATTCGGAGCCTGCTTCCACTTGAGCGCTTCCTCGTTTAGTCCGTTTATCGCTTGCGTCAAATCCTGATGCGTGTCCAAATAACGCTGCAGATCAATTGGCAACTGACTCATCTTGTATTTCCTCCCTATTATTAGATGATTTCAAAATATTCCGTTAATTTATTAGCGAGAACGGCGCCGTTAGGCGCGTTCCCCAAATCGGTTCAGCGAGAATGGCGCTATACTCCGTTCCGTGCTTGGTCTGCCTACCGTTACGAGATTGGCAAGCAATTCCCCGACGGCACTCGCAAACTTGAAGCCATGACCGGAAAAACCGCCGGCCAGCCATAAACCTTTCAGCCCCGGATGAGCATCGATAATAAAATCGTCGTCCGCCGTCATTTCATACTTGCAGACCGCTCCGTGTTGCAGGCGACCCGCAGCTTGCGGCGCATAGCGCTCCAGAGCCCGGCGAATGTCACCCTCATCGGCTTCGAAGCTCCCGAAAGGCTGCCATTCCTGTCCAGGCTGCCATGGGACTCCTCCGTCATGACGGCCGATCTTCACCCCGCCGCCCCCGATGCTAGGAAAACCGTAATAGCTTTCCGACCCGCTTCCAAACGTGAAACCGGGAAAACGGCCTTCGCCGAACAACTGCTCGTCGGCCTCAAACCACCCGACCGTCTTCCGAATCGGACGAATCGGCAGCGAGATCGGCGGATCGATCGACAGCGAGGAAAACCAGGCTCCTGCACTGACGATTACTTTATCGGCGCGGTAAACGCCTTGGTCGGTATACACCGCTATCCCATCCCCATCGGCTGCGACTCGCCGAACGGGCGTATTCGCCTTCAGCTCCGCTCCTGCCGCGAGCGCTTGCCGCTTGCTTGCCGCAACGCAACGCTCGCTGTACAAATAACCGGCTCTCGGCTCGTATAAGCCAGTGCTGCCTTCCGGCAACCGCCAGCCCGGCCAGCGTTTTTCGATTTCCTCGCGTTCCAGCAGTTCAATCGATAGCCCTGATGCCTCTGCATTGAACTGCTTTTCCGCCAGTACATGATCTCCGGGAAGCGCGATATTCAGCACGCCCGATTCGACGAGCAGCGTTTCGCCGCTCTCCTCCTCCAACTCGCGCCACAGCTCATGGGAGCGTAGCGCCAGCTCCGTGTAGATTTCCGCTCCCGGGTAGGCGTGCCGAATCAATCGGGTCTCACCATGATGGCTACCGCTCGCATGGGGCGGATCGAAAGCGTCCAGCAGCAGCGTTCGAACGCCTCGCTTGGCGAGATGATAACCAGCGCTCATGCCCATCGAGCCCGCTCCGGCAATAATAACCTCGTATGACTTTTCCATCGCTCCTGCTCCTTCTATGTTGAACTGAACGTAAGCTCCATCGCCCTAGCGCGCCAATTCGTCCAATGCCGCAACAGCAAGCTCGGTGAAATAGCGTGCGCTAAGCGGCAGCGCCCGTTCGTCCAGATCGAAGGCCGGGTGATGCCATTCCTGCGAGCCTGAGGTACCCATAAATACGAATACGCCAGGGATCGCTTTCTGGTAAAAAGCAAAATCTTCGCCAGCCGAAGACGGCACCGGTACGATAGTCTTCAGTCCGACAGGCGCGGCAGCGGCGGCAGCAATATCGGCTAGCCGTTTGTCGTTAATGACTGCCGGCGGTCCTTGAATCCATTTGACCGAGGCGCGGAGACCAAGCGCCGAGGCGACGCCAACGACCGTTTGCTCGAAGCGTGCAAGCACTGTCTCACGCACTTCGTCGCCAAATGTGCGCACCGTTCCTTCCATCACTGCCTTTTCCGGAATGACGTTCCACGTCGTTCCGCCGATGATTTTCGTCACGCTGACGACCGCGCTCTCAAGCGGACTTACGTTGCGGCTGACAATTGATTGAAGCGCCGTCACGATATGCGCCGAAGCGACGATCGGGTCAAGCCCCGCTTGCGGCACCGCGGCATGAGAGCCTTTGCCATTCACTTCGATAATGAATCCATCCGCCGCCGCCATTAGCGGCCCTTCCTTGACGCCTACCGTTCCGACCGGCAGATCCGGCTTATTATGCATGCCGAATATCGCCTGTACGCCCGTAAGTGCACCGCTGTCAATAACGCGCTGCGCTCCGACCGCTTTCTCCTCCGCCGGCTGGAAGATGAAACGAACGGTTCCGTTTAATTCCTGTTCCTTGCTTTTCAGCAGCAGAGCAGTCCCGATAATGGCTGACGTGTGAAAATCATGCCCGCAGGCATGCATTTTTCCCGGAATGCGGGAAGCGTAAGGAAGCCCGGTTTCCTCCGTAATCGGCAGCGCGTCGATATCGGCGCGAATCGCCACAATCGGCCCGTTGCCCGGCAATGCGCCTACCTCTGCGATTACGCCTGTAGCCAGACCGTAATCGACGATGCGGATGCCCGCTTCCTCCAGCTTGCTCTTTATAAATGCAGTCGTTTCGAATTCTTCGTTCGACAGCTCCGGATATTGATGCAAATGACGCCTATATTCCGTAAGAATGAAGTCCAGTTGCTGCACATCGGCAACACTCGATTGTTGTTCGGCCATATGCCGATCCTCCTCTTTCGATGCCCGCCCGGGCCGCATCGGCTAAGTTTGACGGCTCACTTCTGCGAACGCTTCATGCAGCAGCTCATAGGAATGGAGCCGCTGCTCGAACCTTTTCAACAGCGTCACGACGATAAATTCATCTACGCCGTATTCCTGCTGCTTCTTCAGCAGTTGCGCGCGAACCGTCTCTTTCGAGCCTTTAATGATTTCCGGAGTGCGCTCCGTAATGGTGTACGCTTGGCCCGATTGTTTGCCGAATTCCTCGGCCTGGGCGATGGTTGATAAATTAAGCGTCCGGCCGTCCGCAAGCGTTACGCGTATATTTTTGATATCGATTGCGAGCCTTTCCGCCTCTTCATCAGTATCCGCTACGACGACAGAGATTGCAACAATCGGCTGCGGACGAGCGCCCGCCGTTCTCGGCTTGAAACGCTCGCGATACAGCGCAAGCGCCTCTTTGACCGCAGCCGGATCACCGTTAATAAATTCCGCAAAAACATAATTTACGCCCTGATCGGCAGCCAGCTCCGAGCTTCCTACCGTCGTGCCGAGCAAGTAGATATCCGCCGGCTGAGCGGCAGGCGGCGAAGCCTGAATGCCGGCAAGCGCGTGGTCGTCCGGCAGCGTGCGGTTGACGTGATGCGCCAGCTCATCCAGCTTCTCGGCCAGCGATTGCGGCTCTGTCACTCCTCGCTGAAGCGCCTGCGTCGAGCGGGGCAGTCCGCCTGGCGCGCGTCCGACGCCAAGGTCAATCCGTCCGGGAGCGAGCGTCGCCAGCACATTGAAATTTTCCGCAACCTTATAGGGGCTGTAATGCTGAAGCATGACGCCGCCCGAACCGAGCCGAATCCTTTCCGTCTTATCGATCAAATAGGCGATCAGCACTTCCGGCGAAGAGCCTGCGAGCGGCCCGTCATGATGCTCGGATACCCAGAACCGGTTATATCCGAGCTTATCAGCCAGCTGCGCCAGCTCCACCGTATGGCGGAACGCATCAGCGCCTGTTTCCCCTTCTACAATTGGACTTTGATCGAGTATGCTCCATTTCAATGTCATCGTTCTTCTCCCCCTTATGACCAGCGGCTATGCCGCAGCTAAATATCGTAGCTCCATTCCGGCGTTATCCGCTTCAGAAATTGCTTTGTCCGCTCTTCCTTCGGCGCGCCAAACAGCTCGTTTGGCTTGCCTTCCTCCACAATCACGCCGCCGTCCATGAAGACGACATGATTGGAAACCTCTCTCGCGAACCCCATCTCATGCGTCACAACGATCATCGTAATGCCTTCGCTGGCGATTTTGCGAATAACGTCCAGCACTTCGCCCACAAGCTCGGGATCGAGCGCGGAGGTCGGCTCGTCAAACAAAATAACCTCTGGGTTAAGCGCGAGCGCCCGGGCAATGCCGACTCGCTGCTGCTGTCCGCCCGACAGCTCGCTCGGATAAGCATCCAGCTTATTGCCGAGACCGACTTTTGCCAGCACCGCCGCGCTTCTTTCTCTCGCCTCTTCCTTCGGCACCTTCTGAACGACAACCAGCCCTTCCATTACGTTCTCAATCGCCGTTTTGTGCTTGAACAAGTTGTAATGCTGGAATACCATCGCCGTCTTTTGGCGCAGCCGGTGAATATCCTTCTTGCCGGGGTGCTTGCAATCGACAGCGAAATCGCCGATGGCGATCGATCCTTCGTTCGGCCGCTCCAAATAGTTGATGCAGCGGAGCAGCGTTGTTTTGCCGGAGCCGCTTGGCCCTAGAATAACGACCACTTCGCCCTTGTTAACGGTTAGTGAAATGTTTTTCAGAACAGCTTGTTTGCCAAACGACTTGGATAAATGGTTTAGCGCGATCATGCGACACCTCCTCGGTTATAGGCTTGAATTCGCCGCTCCAACAGCGCTGTTCCGCGCTCGATCAGAATCGTCATTCCCCAGAACAGAATAGCGGCAGCGATATAGGCTTCGAGAAACTTCCAATTGCTCGCGGCGACAATTTGCGCCTGAGCGTTGATTTCCACGACGGAAACGGTAAAAGCAAGCGTTGAGCCGTGGAGCATGCCGATCAAGTTATTGGACAAGTTCGGCAGGCTGACCGCGAACGCTTGGGGCAGCACAATCCGCCGCAGCGCTTGGCCCGTCGTCATGCCGACCGAATAAGCAGCTTCGATCTGGCCACGGCTGACAGCGGTAATGCCTGCGCGCACGACTTCGGACATGTAGGCGCCCGCCGTAATCGAGAACGAGATGTAGGCAAAGCCGATCAGCGGAATGGCCGCCGAACGAAAGCTCCAGCCAAATGCTTCAGATGCGCCGTCGATCACAAGCGGCAATCCGAAATAAATAAGGAGCAAATGCATCAGCATCGGCGTCCCGCGAATGAATAGCACGTAGCCGGATGCGAACCGGTGCAGCACCGGTACACGGTATACGCGAAGCAGTGCGATAGCCGTACCAATTAGAAAGCCGGAGAACACCGACACGACAGTGATGCGAATCGTATTCGGCAGCGCCTTTAGCAGGCTGAGAAAAGCCGTTCCGATAAAAGCGAAATCAAGTTCCATTCGTCAGCCTCCCTTCCTAATATCCGCTACTAGCTGCCTTCTTCCGAACCGCCTGAAGGACTTCGGTTCATTCTGCGTTGCTTGATCGGTCTTCTCGTGCCGCAGCAGCCTGCGCTCAGCTGACCGGAATAACCGCTCAAGCCCCATGCTGATTACAAAATAAATGAGAGTAAGCGAAATATACGTTTCGACAAAATGCTGCGTTGCCGCGCCGAGCGTCTGCGATTTACCGGTCATCTCCATCGCTCCCAGCGAAAAAGCGAGCGATGTATCTTTCAGATTTGCAATGACCAGATTGGCGAAGACCGGCACCGATACAGCCAACGCCTGCGGAAGAATGATTTTGCGAAACGCCTGATAGCCGTTCATTCCTATCGAATACGCTGCTTCCACCTGTCCGCGGTCCACCGCATTAATTGCCGCCCGAATCGCTTCAGAAATGAATGCACCGCTGTTCATCGCATACGTCAGGATGACAAATACAAGAACGTCGGTCCGGCTCAAATCGATGCCAATCAGCTTGAACAGCTCAGGAACGCCGTAGTAGACGAGAAAGAGCTGGATTAAGATCGGCGTTCCGCGGAAAAAGGAAACATAGACTTGCGATATCTGTTTCAATGCCGGTACGTTGTACAGACGAGGCAGCGCCACCAGCAAGCCGATAACGAGTCCGAGCAGGATCGAGGCCGCTACGATGAATAACGTAACATGCAAATAGGACAACAATTTCGGAATAAAGTCGATAACGTAGCTGATGTCAAATTTTCTGCCCATGCTTACACCTCATCCTTGGCCGCTTATTATTTTCCGGCGGTCGCTTCGTCCAACGTTTTCGTATAATCCTGTCCAAGCCACTGCACACTAAGCTTGGCAAGCGTTCCGTCATCCTTCACCTCTTGAATCACCTTGTCGATGTTGTCCGCCAGCTCCTGGCTGTCTTTGCGGAATACGAACAGCACTTCCGATTGGATAAGCGGATCCCCGACATTTTTCAACGCCGGCTTGCCGTCGGCTCCCGGATAGAAGTTAATAGAGAAATCGGTTTGCATTGTCGCGTCCACCCGTTTGTTCTGAATCAGGCTGACCAAATCATTGGCCCCTCCGCTGGAATAGACGATGTTAAGCGCGTTATTGTGCTGTTTGTTGTACTGTTCAAGGAAATACGCTTGATTGCTTGTTGGCGTCGTGTAGATCTTTTTGCCTTTCAAATCATCAATAGAGTTGATCGTCGTATCGTTTTTATCAACTGCGATTCTGGATAGGAAAATGTTATAAGGCACTTTGTTGAACAAGAACTTCTCCTCGCGCTCTGGATTTTTCTCCATTTGATGCGCGATAAAATCGATTTTATTCGTTTCCAGGCTCAGCTGCAGGTTGGTGAAATCGAGCGTTTTGAATTCAAATTCGTATTCCGGCAAACGTTTGTCCAATTCTTTGACCAGTTCGACGTCGAATCCGGTCAGCTTCCCGTTCTCATCAATAAAGCAAACGTTAGGAAACTGTGTGCCGGTGCCGACGATAATTTTCTTCACTTGCACAGCGCCATTTCCGTTCCCCGACTTGGCAGGCTCGCTTGATCCTTTATCGCCTCCGCCGTTTGAGCCGCAAGCCGTAACCGCCAACGCAAGCAGCAGTGTCGCTGAAAGTAATCCCCACTTTTTCATCTCAAACTCCCCCATCCACTCTTGTTAAACCAATAATTCCTACTGTTTTTATAAGAATTATATTGACACTAATTTATCACCGCTGTCCTTCCGCGTCTAATAGAGTTTTTCTATAAGTAAATTACACAATCCAATACTATGCACTAACGGCGCTTGGAAGCTTCTTCGAGAGCTCGAGCAGCGTATCAAAAAACGGATTGGTCTCTCCGCTAAGCGCGATCATATTCGTTTTCAAGGAAATGCCTTCCGCCTCCGGGAAGTCGATTGGATGCAGCAGCCCTCTACTCACCTCGTCGGATGCGCACAGACTTGGCAGGAACGCGATGCTGGCCTTCTCCAGCACAAGTTTTTTCGCCGTTTCCAGGTTATCGGATTGAAAAATCATTGCCGGCGGCTTCTCCAGCCCTTCAAAGAGACGGTGAATTCGAATCCAGTCCAGCGCTCCGCATTCAAAAAAGACAAACGGATAATCGCCGATCCTTTCAATTTCAACGTTCTGTTCCTGCGTGAACGGATGGCCGTCGTACACATGCAGTCGTATCGGATCCTCGTACAGACTGACTGAACGCAGGCCGGGATGGCTCGTATTCCGCACAAAGCCGATATCGAGCTCCTTGTTGAGCACCTTGGTGACAAGCTCGTCGGTAGAAGCGGTGACGAGCTTAAAATGGATGTCGGGATACCGCTTCATTAAAGCAGGCAGCCATAGCGGCAAAACATAATTGGCCACCGAAACGGTTGAGCCGATACGAAGCTCGTTTGGCAGCGCCTTTTGCTGATGAAGATTAAGCTTGCCTTTTTGCAGCGTATGCAAAATTTGCTGTGAATACGGCAAAAAACGCTTGCCTTCCTCAGTCAGCTGAATTTGCTTGCCCAGTCTATCGAACAGCTTGCAGTCCAGTTCCCGCTCCAGCGATTGAATGCGTGCAGTAACCGATGGCTGCGACAGAAATAAGATTTCAGCCGCTTTGTTAAAGCTTCCGTAGTGGGTGACGTATACGAATGCCTCTATGTTCTCAATGTTCATTCGCCATTCTCCTATCCCGATTATCATTTATATCCTTTACCGACTCAAAATCGAAATCAGTGCATGACTTGAAGTGAAGAGAAGCGCTGCGGGTCAGAGGGTTCTTCCGATCGCCATTAAAGCCTGATTCCTTTATTTAATAGAGGTTTGCGGTAGAAATCATGCTTTAAAAGCGACCACTATCGTTTCTCCAGAATCCCTCTGCCCCTTCGCTGCTCTCTTCTTCTCCGTCTAGAACTGATTTGGATGTTGAACCCTTTTCCGGCCATAAACCAGAATCAGTGCTTGGCTTCGCGTCCATCACTGTTTTCAAGTTTAATTGACTTTTCCAATTCGTTAACTAGGAATAATTGTTTTCTCTTATCGTAATGGAGGTTATGACAGGTGTCAACCGTTTCCAGCCGTTCACTGCAACAGGCATGAATCGCTCAAATAAGACTGACACTAGCTCGTGCAGCAGCGCCGGGGAGAACCGGAAAAACGCAAGAACCGCGCAGCTTCAGCTGCGCGGTTCTTCGGCATCGAAAGGCATCTTCTCAAGCGGAGCAATTCCCTACTTGATAACGCCTTTCTTCAATATGATATTTGCATACAGCGCACTTTCGCCGGTGGCGATAATCGCATACGCTTTTTTTGCCCGCTCATAGAAGGCGAATCGTTCTACTTCCTCGAACGGCTCAGCCAGACCGGAACGGCGCTCAATAATTGACTTGTATTCGCCCCAAATCGGCGTTTCCGCCGTATCGCCCGGCATTACTTGCATGAGTGCAACCGGCTTCTCGACATATTGGTCGAGCGGAAACAGCTGGAGAATCGCGTCCAGCAGCTCGGGAACGTTATGCCCGTCGGCGCGAACGAGCCGCTGTGCATGGCTCGCCCCCGGAAAGTTGCCGTCAGCGATGACGATTTCGTCGCTATGTCCCATTTCCATCAATATTTTCAACAGCTCAGGCGAGATCAGCTTCGATATTCCGTTCAGCATCAATTCGCACGCTCCTTGTTCATTTCGTTAACAGCCGCTTATAACGGCCGTACGCTTCATTCCAGGCTGCCGCCTCTTCCGCCACTGGCTCATAGACGTCAACAGGGAAAGCCGCCGCCGACAGCTCGCGCGCTTCGGCCAGGCTGCCGCAATGTCCTTGCGCAACGAGCTGCATCAGCATATTGCCAATTGCGCTCGCTTCGACTGGACCTGCCCAAACCGGTCGTCCGAGCGCGCCTGCGGTCAATCGGCAAAGCAGCCGGTTTTGAATGCCGCCCCCAACCATATGCAGCCCTTCGTAGCCGATGCCGGTCAGCTGTTCCAACTGATCGATCGCATGCCGATATTTTAACGCGAGACTCTCATAAATACATCTGGCCACCTGGCCCTCTGTTTCAGGCACCGCTTGGCCGGTTTCCTCGCAATACGACTTCACTTTGCGAACCATATCGGAAGGACCGTAGAAACGAGCGTCGTCAGGATTAATAAAGCTGCGGAAAGGCTCGGATTGTTCAGCCATAGCAGCCAACTCTGCGAACGAGTATTCCTTCCCCTTCTCGTCCCAATCGCGCTTGCATTCCTGTATAATCCATAAACCCATTATGTTCTTGAGAAGCTCGTATTTGCCGTACACGCCGCCTTCGTTCGAGAACTCCAGCTCCAAGGCCTCCGGCGTGAGCAGCGGCGCGTCAAGCTCCGTGCCGAACAGCGACCAGGTGCCGCAAACGAGATAGGCAAACGGCTTGTCGCCAGCCGGAACGGCGGCAATCGCGGACGCCGTATCATGCGTAGCCACGGCAACTGCTTCGATCGGCGGCACGTCCAGCTCTTCCCTCACTTCGGCCGACAACGGGCCGATGACCGCGCCAGGGTAGATCGGCTCTGGGAAAATGCCGGACGGGATGCCCAGCTTTTCCATCAGCTCCGTGTTCCACGCCTGCTGCCCGGGATGATACAACTGAGTCGTCGTCGCCATTGTAAATTCGCATACTTTGCGTCCGGTCAAGAAATAAACGAGCAAATCCGGCGTCAGCAGCAGCGTTCTGGCCGCATCAAGCTTCGGCGAAGCTGCTTTTCTCATCGCATACAGCTGGTAAATCGTATTAAACGGCATGAACTGCAAGCCGCCTTGCTCGAACAGCGACTCTTTGCCGAATAGATCGTTCACTTCCTCGATCAGACCCTCCGTCTGCGGATCACGGTAATGATAAGGGTTGCCGAGCAGCTCGCCGTTCACATCCAGCAGACCAAAATCGACGCCCCACGTATCAATGCCGAACGTCTTTGGCGCGTGCCCCTCTTGGAACGCTTTACGAATGCCCTTCTTCATTTCGTGCAAGAGTCGCAATATATCCCAATGCAGATGGTCGCCGACGTGAATCGCATGGTTCGGAAAACGATGGATTTCCTCCACCTGCAGCTCCCGCCGTCCGTCCTCGTTCCGCACGAGCTTGCCGATCAGCGCTCTGCCGCTGCTTGCCCCCAGATCAAAAGCCAACACGGTAGACAATAGCACGTTGCCGCCGCTCCTTTCCGGTTAAACCGCCATTATTTCATTTTTTGCAGTAATTGAATCCGATAAGCCTCGCTCTCCAGCGATGCGATTTCTTCAAACTCTTCCTTCGTCAGCACCTTCGGCTGCTCCTTAATCTGTTTAGCGATCAGGAAGATTTTCGTGCTTTCCTCGACAACTTCGGTCCGGTAGTACGCTTCGCGCAAATTGCGGCCAGTCGTTACCAGTCCGTGGTTGCCGAGCAAGATCGAGCTGGCTTCATTGACCTTTTCCACAAGCGCGTCAGCCAATTTGTCCGTAGTTGGCAGTACATACGGCACGTAGACCGTTTTGCCAACAAGCGCCGCTTGGTCAGGGAACATAATAGGAAGCTCCGTCTCCACCAATGTAAACGCAATGCAATAAGGCGGATGCGTGTGCACAATCGCGCCAATCGACGGATTCACGCGGTACGCGTATAAGTGCATCAGCACTTCAGAGGACGGCCGCAGACCAATGTCCGTCACTTCGCCGGACTCGATATCCACTTCCACCCATTGCTCGGGCTGAATCTCATCCAATGCAAAGCCGCTTGGCGACAAATACATTTTCCCTTCATGCTTTGCGCTGATATTGCCGCCTGGTCCTACAACCAGTCTGTTCTCTACTGTTTTCTTCGCATATTTGCAAAGCTCCTGCCGAATTTCCATACTCATGATTAATGTCCTCCGTTCAAAATGCGGTTTAAAGCCGCTTGCTCCTTGTGCCGGAGCAAGCGGCTTGCAGTCTTATTTATAAAGCGGTCCGAAGTTTTGGCAAGCGCGGTAGTCTGCGCCTTCCTTGCTTTCCGTTCCGAACAATCCCCAAGCGCGAGGACGGAAAATCTTCTCTTCCGCCACGTTGTGCATATGAACCGGAATACGCAGCATCGCAGCGAGCGTGATCAGGTCCGCACCGATATGGCCGTAGCTGAGCGAACCGTGGTTGGCACCCCAATTGTCCATCACGTCGTATACGCTTGTGAATACGCCCTCGCCCGTCAGAATTGGAGCAAACCAAGTCGTCGGCCAAGTCGGGTCCGTACGTTTGTCCAGCGCGTCATGCACTTCAGACGGCAGTTCAACCGAGTAGCCTTCGGCGATTTGCAATACAGGTCCAAGACCCTTCACGATATTCAAACGGGACATCGTCATCGGCATGCCGCCGCGAGTCAGGTAGTCGGAGGAGTAGCCGCCGCCTCGGAAATATTCGACCGAGGCCGGTCTCCACGAAGTCGCCGCTACGCAGTTATCCGCTTCTTTTTGTGAAATTTCCCAAAACGGTTTCATAACCGGCTTGCCGTCACGTTGCTGCTCACCCGTTCCGTCCAGAGCCGCCGAACCGGAGTTGAGCATATGCAGAATGCCATTAGCCGCTAGGCCGCTGAGTTCATGACCAGTAACTCGTTTTACTGATTCCGGGCTCCAATACGTACGAACATCGGCGAATACTTGCGCCGTATTCGTCAGCAGGTGACCAAACAACATAACCACGCCATTCAGCGCGTCGTTCTCCGTCGCTACGATGAATGGAGGACGAGTGCCGTTCCAGTCGAACGAGGAATTGAGGATGGCTTCCATAAAGTCGCCGTTCGGGAAATGGTCCGTCCATTGCCGCTGGCCTTGGAAGCCGGACACGATCGCGTTATGCCCCATAGCCTCTTCTTCGAAGCCGAGCTCGGCGAGACGCGGATTGCCGATCATCAAGTCGCGGGCGATTAGCGCCATTTTAACGACCGTTTCCCAATCCTTATCCTTTTGCTCGCGGCTCATCTGAATGGCCGCCGGGTTGTTGTCCGGACCTTCAACACAATTCTCTTTCGTCCAAGCAAGCGCTTTCTCAAATTCCGCAGGATCGTAAATTTGTTCTTCGAAGCGGCGAACGAATTCGGACATATCGATATATTCATTGCGCATGCCGAGATATTCTTGGAAGAAGACGTCGCTTACGATCGAGCCGGCGATACCCATCGATACGGAACCCATCGCCAAATACGATTTTCCACGCATGTAGGCAACAGCCAATCCCGCGTTAGCGAAGCTGAGCAGCTTGCCTTTCACGTCTTCAGGCACTGTCGTGTCGCCAGCTTCCTGTACGTCGTGGCCGTAAATACCGAAAGCCGGAATGCCTTTTTGCGCATAAGCGGAAAGAACTGCTGCCAAATATACAGCTCCCGGACGCTCCGTTCCGTTAAAGCCCCATACCGCGTTCGGGATACCCGGGTTCAGATCCATTGTCTCTGTGCCATAACACCAGCAAGGCGTTACCGTTATCGATACCCCAACATTTTCTCTTGCGAATTTATCTGCGCATGCAGCCGCTTCCGCAACGCCGCCAATCGTGCTGTCCGCAATAACAACCTCAACGCGCTCCCCGTTCGGGTAGCGAAGATGTTCCGAAAGCAAATTAGCGACCGACTGCGCCATCGCCATCGTTTGAACCTCAAGCGACTCCCTTACGCCTCTGCGTCTGCCGTCGATTGTCGGACGAATGCCGATTTTCGGAAATCCACTTTTAAAACGATAAGCCGTATCTGCCACAATAATCCCTCCAAATGATGTGTTATGTTATGAAAGCGTTTTATAATGTTACCGATAACTCTAATTTAACAACTCAATGGGTTGCTGTCAAATGTTTTCTTTAGTAAGATAGAATCAAGATTTAACAAGAGGAGAAGCCATCTATGGTTACCATATACGATATTGCTGAACGAGCCAATGTATCTGCAATGACCGTTTCGAGGGTTATCAATAACACCGGCAGAATTAGCGACAAGACGAGGGCAAAAGTCAAGAAGGTCATGGAAGAAATGAACTATGTGCCGAATCAGATGGCCCGCAGCCTGGTGCTGCAGCAGACGCGAAGCTTATTTCTGCTGATCACCGATATTACCAACCCCTTCTATACGACGCTTGCCCGCGGGGCCGAGGACGCGGCTACAAAACTCGGCTATCGGCTGCTGTTCGGCAACAGCGATGAAAATCTCGAAAAAGAAGCGGACTATATGAATACAATTCTGACGACGCGCGTCGACGGGGTCATGATTGCGCCGACCGGCGATCCTTCGCTGCCGAATCTGGAGCAGCTGCGCAAGCATAACACGCCGTTTGTGCTGCTCGACCGTGATGTACCCGGCATTGAATGCGATATCGTGCTAGGCGACGGTAAAGTGGGCGCCCGCCAGCTTGTCGATCATTTAGTCGCCAACGGTCATACGAGCATCGCCATGGTAAACGGCTCCAAATCGGTTTCAAGCGCCAGAATGCGGCTGCAAGGCTATGAGGAAGCGATGAAGCTCAACAATTTACCGGTCAATGAACAGTACCTGTTCGAAACCAGCTTCGGTCCACGTGCTGATCTGACGGCAATGGAGAACTGGATCGACAGCATGGACCCGCTTCCGACAGCGATCGTGGCCGGCAATAACGTGCTTGCGGTAGAAGTTATTCGCCTGCTGCGCAAACGCAACATTTTCATTCCTGAGAAAATGTCGATTGTATGCTTCGACGATTTCGGTCCTTATTCCGAAGCTGATCCGTTTATAACAGTTGTCGCGCAGCAGGCCTATCAGTTCGGTTATCTTGGCATGCAAATGCTCGTGGACCGAATTCAATATCGCGAGGAAGCCGGGCCGTGGAAAAAGGTCGTGCTGCCGGCCGAGCTCGTCGTGCGAAATTCGGTGAAACGATTATAACAACAATAGGACGTTAAAGAAGCAAGCGGCTGAGCCGCTTGCTTCTTTAACGTCCTTTTCCTATTAAACATAAAACAGCCAGCCGAAGGAGCAATCCCAACGGCTGGCTGCTTTTCAATTATTGGACTTTGATCGAATCGAAGAATTTCTCTTGCGTCAGCTTAGCCGCAGCGTCGAGCAACGCTTTTGGATCAGCATCTTTCTTCGAGAATACTTCTTGGATGACGTTCGTCATAGAGCCATAGTAGTCTTGCGTATTGAACTGAGCTTCAGCTTTGCCGTCAAGCAGAGCGTTCGACTCTTCGCTGTATTTGTATACGTTGTCGTACTTGTCGAAGATCGCTTGCAGCTTTTTGCCGTATTCGGAATCGCTAGCAAAGTAGTTGATGTGCGGCGGAATGAAGAATTTGCCGCCCGCTTTACGAGCTTGGATTTCTTTCTCGATGGAAGCCAGATATTGATCTGTGAAGTAGTCGAAAGTAATGTAACGGAATGCCATGTCTTGCTCATCTTTCGTTGCATTAGGGTTGATTACCAGGTAATCGCCGCCCAGTACGCCCGTATGTTTGCCGCCTTTTTCAGCTGCAGGCATAGGGAACGTCAACAGATCTTCGATTTTCATGCCGCCTTGGTTGAGAGCGGAATCCAGAGGACCTTCTGCGCCGGCCATAACCATTGCGATACGGCCTTGCGAGAATGCGCCTACAGCGTCGCCCCAGTTAAGTGCCCAGTCTTGCGGAACAACGTTTGCTTCCCATCTCAGCTTCTTGTAGAAATCAAGCGCTTTCACACCAGCATCGGAGTTGAATTTAGCAACAACTTTTCCGTTTTCAATCGTTTGAATTTCGCCGCCTGCTTCGAACAAGAAGTTCGTCCAGTTCCAGCCGCCGTCATTCGTTTTCGCCATTGGAGCGATACCAGCGATGCCTTTCTTCGGATCAGCTACGCCTTTCGCCGTATTCAGCAAATCGTCCCAAGTCCAGTCGTAAGCAGGTACTGCTACGCCTTTTGCGTCGAGCATTTTCTTGTTCACGATTGTCGTTACAACATAACCTTTTTGAGCAACGCCGAATACTTTGCCGTCAATGTTAAACGTGTTTTGCAGGACCGGGTTGATTTGGTCTTTGAACTCATAATTGTTATAGAGATCAGTAATATCAGCAGCCCAGCCTTTTTCTACAAGGAATTTCGCTTCTGTAGCGAAAGTGTTGTAGAAAGTTGGCGCTTCATTAGCAGCCATTTTGATACCGATTTCGTCTGGTCTATAGTGCCAATCGCTCTTCTCGATTTCAACGTTAGGATATACCGCCTTGAAACGAGCGATTTTGTCGTCTTCCAGTTCACGAGCTTCCACTTGGTCAGGCAACGGGTAATAGATGCTGATTTTAATCTTTTTGTCTTTAATGTCATCTTTCGGCGCATCAGTCGCTGCTGCAGTGTTATCGGATGGCTTATCCGTTGCCGGAGGATCCGTAGCTGCTGGTTTGTTGCCGCCGCTGCAAGCTGCGAGCATGGAGACCATCAGAGCTAGACTGACAAAAAGCGTTGCGGATTTACGCATTGAAACTCCCCTTTTCCATTCGTTATTAGTAGTTGCAATCTCATCATATAGGAGATATGACCCATTGTACGAGGTGTAAAACTATTCCGATCATGTGTATCTTTACGATTCGCCCGAAGAAACGACCATCGCCGCCCGAAGGCGGCGATGGTCGCGTCACGAGGCGATGTAAGCGCCTCACTGACGAGGAAATGCGTGTGCGATTCTATGACAGAATGTGATAAATTATCCTTTAACGCCGCCCAAGTGAAGTCCGCGCATAATGTATTTCTGGAACATCAGGAATACGAAAATCGGCGGAATCATGACGAACGTAAGTATAGCGAATCTAATATTCATGTTGAGCATTCTCGCTTGAATAACGAATTTATAGATGGCAGTTGCTAACGGATAAGTTTTCTCATTGTGCATAATGAGCGACGGCCAGAACCAGTCGTTCCAAGCTGCCGAGAAAATGAAAATCGCCAGCGTCGAGAAAATCGGAATCGACAGCGGGAACGCGATTTGTGTAAAGTTGCGCAATTCCGACGCGCCGTCGACCCGCGCCGCTTCGAACATTTCGTTATTAATATCGTCGAAGAAGGTTTTCAACAGCAGCAGATAGAACGCATTCGCCGCCGCCGGGAACCAGAACGCCGCGAAGTTGTTCATCAGGCCCAAATCTTTAAGGTTCAAGAAGTTCGGGATAATGTACGTCGTTGGCGGAATAAACAGGGTCATCATAAAGAAAAATTGAACATAGCGTTTATACGGAATATCCAGCTTCGACAAACTAAAGGAAGCAAGACCCAGTACAATAATGATCATCAGCATATTTCCGCCGAAAATAATAAGCGTATTGCGAAGGAACATCGGCAGCTTGATATAGTCCCACGCCGCGCCGTAATTCTCAAAATGCCACGATGTTGGGATAAAGGTCGGCGGGAAGGTGTTGACCTCCACATTTTCCTTCAGTCCGTTGAAAATCGTATTTAAAATCGGATAAATCATCGTTGCCGCCATTACAATAATGGCAAGAATCATAATCACATAACCGAATTTCGTTCGGTTTCTCTTCAAGTCATAAGGGGATAGTATGCCTCTTTCGCCAGCTTTCATCGCTTAATTCTCCTTTCTGCGTTGCATTGTAAATTGCAAAACCGCTAAACCGCCGAGGACGATAAACATGAGTACGCCCATAGCCGAAGCCGTGCCGTAGTTTAACTGGTTGAATGCGCTCTTAACAATATGCAACGAGTAGGTAAGCGTCGCTTTGTTCGGACCGCCGTCCAGCATCGCCATTTGCGATTGGTAGCCTTGGGACGTTGCGATCAGCTGCAGGATTAACTGCAGAACGATTAGGTTGCGAATCGAAGGCAGCGTAATATGCCAAATTCTTCTCCAGACGCCAGCGCCGTCAATTTCCGCCGCCTCGTACCAGTCGCGCGGCACGCTGAGCACGGCCGCCAAGTAAATGAGCATAGCCGCTCCGAATTGCTGCCACGTTTCCATGAAGACGATGGAGACCATCGACCAGCGTGTATCGGTCATAAACAGAATCGATTCGCCGCCGAGAGAATTAACAACGCCGTTGATCGGACCGACCGGATCATAGATCCATCTCCACAGACCGTACAGTACGACGACCGGAACGACGTTCGGCAGATAAGCCGCGATACGAGCGAGACCTTGAAATCTGCGAAGCTCCGAGATGGCAATGGCGAATGCAATCGGCACCCAAAAGCCCATAATAAGCGCCAAGAATATATAATAGAGCGTATTCTTAATTGCGATTAAGACGTCGGCGTCATTAAACACGCTCTTAAAATTGTCAAATCCGACAAAAGTGTTGCCTTTTACAAAGTCAATGTGGTAGAAGCTGTACACAAAACCTTTAACGATTGGCACCCATAGGAATGTTATGAACACAAAAAATGCCGGCAGAAGGAACAAGATGCCCCACAAATACTTTCTTGCCGGCAGCGCCAGACGTTTCTTAGGTTGCGGCTGGCTGGTTGCTGCTGCTGTTGAATACTCCATTTGTCTCCCTCTTTTCTTTTTCTAGAACTCTAAGTGTTTGCAGCATTATTGCGGCTTTGCCTAGAATATGGCGAAACGTCTGCCAGTACTAACGGACAGCCTGAATCGCCTGCTTCATTTTATTTTAGAAAAAGACTGATCGTAGAGTAATGTGCGTATCCAAGCAAATAGTGAGCAATATTACTTCTTTAGTTCGCTAGGGCTAAATCCATAGTACTTCTTGAAAATTTTGCTAAAATGCTCGGGTGACTCATAGCCTACTCTTTCCGAAATTTCGTAACGTCTCAGGTCGGTTTGCAGCAGCAACCGCTTACTTTCCTCCATGCGCAATTTAATAACATATTCCCATAAATTAATGCCGGTTTCTTTCTTGAACAAGTAGCTTAAATAGTTCGGACTGACATGATTGCTCTGCGCCACCTCATGCAGCGTCAGCCCTTTCTGGGCGTAATGGTCATGAATGTAGGCTTTCGCCTTCTCCACAATCAAGCTGGTTTGCAGATGGAGATCTTCCTCGGTCGGCTGCTGCTGAGGATAGTGGCTCCAGTTAAAATCACCGTAATAAAACACAAAATGGTCCAAATGCTGCGTGCTGCACAGTCTTGCTTTGTGCGCCTGCTCGTTCAGCACGTCCAGGAAGTCAATACCCTTTAATATTTGAGAGAGCCCGATTGTGCATGAAATACCCAAATATTTCTGTATGTTGAAATAGAGGCTTCTGCCGATCATATCCAGCTCATTCACGCGATCGGCTCCTGCTTCCTCGTACTGTCCTTCGTTCCACTGCAAAATAACGGTTATTTCGTCGTTTGAACTGTAAAATGCCGTATGGTTCCATTGACCCACCAGCAACTCGTTCGTAATGTTCAGCGCGGCATACCGCAACAGCTTCAAGTCGTTCGCGCTCAAATCGCCCTTTTCTTCGATTTTTCCTGACCGCATTTCGAGCTTCATCCGGAGCAAGGAGAAATATGGACCCGGCAACCAAATGCCGTAATTGCGCCCTAATTTCTCCGTTAGCTCCTTCGTCCCTGCCGGATCGGCTACCAGCCGGTTCAGCCAATCCACGCATTGCGGCTGCGGATCGCGCATTTGGAAATGCTCTCTCATCCCGGCGATTAGATCTTCTTGAGCGGCCGGATCCGGCCTTTTCATTTTCAACAAGACATTGCGCACCGAATCGAGAAACTGCTCGCTGTTAAGCGGTTTAATTAAATAGTCCTTAGCGCCCAGTCGAATCGCCATTTGGGCATATTGAAACGTTTCGTGCGCGGAAATAATAATCGTTTCTACCCAAGGCTTGATCATTTTCGCCTGCTGCATCAGCTCGATGCCGTTCATCGTCCCCATCTGGATATCGGTGATTAATAAATCAATTTCCTCGGAACGCAAATAATCCAACGCTTCATAACCATTGTTAGCCATATGAATGGTATCGATATCGATGCCCGATGCGGCAAGCAGGCTGCTTAGTCCTTTACAAATAAGCGGCTCGTCGTCAACAACCAGTACCGTGTACATGTCTATTCCTCCGTTTCTATCGCAGTCGGCAATACGACCGTTACAACCGTGCCGCCCCTTTCGCCTCCGCTGTATTGCAAACCGTACGTATTGCCGAAATGCAGCTGCAGACGCTGGTGAATATTCCGTATGCCGTAGCCCGACGTCGAGCTGCTCGGCATTTCTTCGCCGATCTGCCGCTCGATTTCTTTATAATCGACTTCCTTATAGCCGTTGTCGATAACCCGAACTAACAGTTTGTCTTCCCCGTAATCTGCAGAAATTTCGATTTCGCCTTCGTCGCCCATATTTTTCACGCCATGCAAAATTGCATTCTCGATTAGCGGCTGCAGCGTCACCTTCGGGATCAGATGATGATGCATCGCAACCGGCACCGACCACGTCACATTAAATTCGTAGTCGTACCGCCTCAGCTGCAGCTGCACATAAGCGGCCGCATGCTCCAGTTCTTCGGCAAGCGTTATCAGATCCCTGCCGCGGCTCAAACTGATCTTCATTAGCTTTGATAAATCTTTAATCATTTCAGCGGATTCAGATTTACCTTCAAGCGAGCTTTTCCAGTAGATGCTTTCCAGCGTATTGTAGAGCAAATGCGGATTAATTTGCTGATACAAAATTTGCAACTGCGTCTCCTTCTGTTTCAGCTCCATTTTGTAATTATTATGAATCAGCGCGTTTAATCTACGGGCCATGTCGTACATCGCTCCAATCAGCACGCCTACCTCGTCGTTTCGTCCCTTCCCCGGCGTTTCAGGCACGCGCTTACCCGGTTCGTAGCTTCGAACGAAGGATGCCATCTTTTGCAAAGGACGCATGAGGGAACGCCAGAAGTATACAACTACGATACAGCCGAACAGCATATAAGCGATTGATATAAGCTGAATAACGCGTTTCAGCTCGTTTTGCTGCTGCAAAAGATCCTTAACCGGTATTTTGTATATGAGCCTGTGCTTCAAAGCCTCGTTGAAATGGGATACGTAAATATAATCCTCTGTCATGATCGGCTTATCATTGTGATTGTTCGAGTGCAGCACCCCATCGGGAAGTTCCAGCTTTGTGCCCATCATTCCCGGCACGGTTGAGGTCAGTACGGTTCCCTCTGGATCGGTAAAATAAATCTCGCCGCCCGGCAGATCGACCGACTGCATCGATTCATCGATTTTTTTATCCATTTTGGTCGCAATCAATACGCCGATCACGCTATTGCCTTCTGAAATCGTATTGACGGCACGGATATAAGCGAGAGTCGTTTTCCGAATGAGCATATCGTCGCTTTCGGTCAGCTTCAGAAAGCCTTTCCCTTTTTTGCGGATAGCCTCGTCGTACCATTCCGGCTTGTTATGATCATTGAAAAAATAAACGCCGCTTTGCACCATCTGATATTTCGGAGCGAAGAAGTAGTAATTGTTCGGATCGTAAATGTAGAGCGAATAATAGACGGCTTCGCCGCCATTGAGAGGGGTCGAGTAGCCCGCGAGCAGCTTATCCATTTTGTCGTACTTGCGCACCCGCTGAATGACCGATTCATCACCGGACGGAATAAGTGCTTGCGTCGTCGGATTCTGAATGATTGTATTCGTAATTCGATTCACGGTGTCGATATCGCGATCGATCAGCGTATGGTTCTGCTTGTTCAGCTCGTCGTAAGCGTTGGTCACATGGCGCTTTAAGATCTGCTCGGCTTTAAAATTGCCGTACATATGCAAAATGAACGTGGGGAAGACCATAATGATAAACAGCAAAATCAACTGTTGTCTTACCTTTAAGCTCGTCATCGGATTTTTTAGGCCAATCCGCATCGGCGCTGCACCCCGTCTCTCTGTTTTAAATATAGCAAAATAAACCGCATTCAGTATGACAGATATTAAGTTTATTATATCTGTTATTACCGAATTCGCAGTCGAAAGTTTAAGTCATAATTCGACACAAATCGAATAGCCTTATGCCTTTTGTCCCTCTACTTCAGGAATATTGACATATATTACCTATAAAAAGCATAATTGAAAGGTACATACACTATTTCCAATCCAAATCATTGAGGAGTGTGAGCCCATGTCGAACAAAAAAGTGCTGATTGTGACTGGCGACGGCGCCGAGGTTCTGGAGGTCTATTATCCTTATTACCGCTTGTTGGAGGAAGGCTACGAGGCTGTTATCGCTTCCCCTACGAAAAAGACGCTGCATACGGTCGTTCACGATTTCATCGACGGTTGGGACACGTACACGGAAAAACCGGCTCATCTACTCCCTTCGCATATCGGCTTCGCCGACGTGGAGCCTGCCGATTATGCCGCTCTCGTCATTCCAGGGGGCCGGGCTCCCGAATACATCCGGCAAAACCCTGAGCTGCCGCGAATCGTCCAGCATTTCCTCGACGCGGACAAACCGGTCGGCGCAATATGCCACGGTGCGCAAGTCTTTCTTGCGCTCCCTGAAACCGGTTACTTTAATGGGCGCACTTTGACCGCCTACAACGCGTGTAAGCTGGAAGTCGAGAAGCTCGGCGCAACCTACGCCGACGGCACGCTCCATGTCGACGGCAAGCTGGTCAGCGGCCATGCCTGGCCGGATCTGCCCGGCTTCATGCGCGAGCTGCTGAATCTGATCCGTGCAGACGAAGGCCCCGTGCAGACGGCGAAAGACGGCGAAGCCGTCTCGCTGTAAAGTATGCTCGGCTCCCCTAGAGCCGGCATATGAAAACGGCTGCCAGGACGGAAGGAAGGCTTGTTGTGCTTCCTCCCGTCTTGCAGCCGTTTTTTTCATGCGATGCGAATCTCTCTTCGGTTGCGGCCCGCTAGCAAATGCATGTTTTTCGCTTGTTGCCGATTTTTTCAGCCTTCTCGATTTTCGCGATATAATCCGTCGCAAGCGGCACTTTGCATGCCGTATTCCCGACATTCACATGCACTTTGCCGATCGCTTGCGCTACGTCTTTTGCTTCTTCCGTCAGTTCGGTCACATAAGCGCCTACGGAGATGACGAAACCGTTCATCACATACCGGACACGATTCCGCTCATCGTGCACCGTATCGCGTACGCGGCCCAGCAACGCCCTCAGCTCTGTCATATCCAGCTTGTCGTCTGCCGTGATGGAGACATAATTGGCATAGGTGCTCCAGCCGCAGACGGCGGCCATCTCTTCCGGCGAATCGATCCATTCCATCGCCAGCTCGCGGGCAAACGGACTTTCCGCAGCTACTCCCGCCACCGTATACTCGGCCAGCGCATGCCAGTAGGCTTTCGATACCCAATGGCGGAGCCGCTCTTCCGTCATCGTCTTCGGATTGACGGTCAAGCCAGCCAAGTACATCGCATCGTGATTGCCTGATTCATAGAGCTCAAGCGCGAGCTGCTGGTCTTTCTTGACCGGCTTGACGAGCTTCTTCATGTCGCCGATTTTGATGCCGAAGAACGGCTCCTTCGCGCCATGTCTCAAATACGTGTTCTTCGTTTGTTCCGTGCCCATTCCTTCGAGCGCTTGCATAACCTCGCTGTATGTCAACGTCATCGTCGTCACCCGGCTTTCTTCTATCCGTTGCACTATTGCTACTGGAGGCCGTGCTCCTCGCGAATTTTATACAAGCCTTGTATGAGCAGCTCCGCTGGATCCCGATTGAGCATCATATGCGTATACAGAAGATGAAGCGGAACCGCACAGACGTTGTTGCCGTCGCGAATAGTCGGGAAGCCGGTCTCAAATACCGGGCCGAACTGCGGGTTAAAATCGAGTCCCGCATGCACCGTTTCCGGCTCAAATTCGCTGCGGACGGCGTTAATGCATAATGGCACAAGTTGATTGTCGATAAAAGCCTTGGCCCCTTCTTCGTCCGCAGGAGGAGTTGGGAGCGGCTTTCCGCCGCCGTTTTTCATCATCTCGAAGTAGAAGGAAGCCATCCACTGCGCTGGATCGCCGCCCGATTGAAATTTGGCAACGAGCTCGTGCAGGAAAAACCCGCAAGCATAGCTGTCATTCGCTTCGTCCTTCACTTGAAAAACAAACACAGGTCCATAATTTTCCTGATTGAGCACTTGTCCTTCGACCTCGTCGAAAAACATCTTCAAAGCAACGGTACCGTTATGATAGACGGCTTTGACCAGTTCCATCATTTGCTCAGGGGTAGCTTGCTGCCCTTTTTCACTGTTATTGTCGATATTTGTATTCGTTGTCTCTTTATTCATTCCATATCACCCGTTACCATCATATCATCCCGCCGAAAGAAGCGTCTATACCGACGAGCGGCCGGAATGATTTACATGGCCATTTTATGCAATAAATAGGGCTCAAAACCGAAATTTGTGCTTGACTATAAGAGAGGGCAAGCGGTGTGGGGTCAGAAGGTTCTTCCGATCGCCATTTAAGCCTGATTTCTTTATTTGATAGAGGTTTGCAGGAGGATTCTTGCTTTAAAAGCGATTCTTGCTTTAAAAAGCGATCACTAACGCTTCTTCACAATCCCTCTGCCCCTTCGCTTTTTCTCCTTTTCCGCTGCGGCAGACTGCCAGGAAACCAGAGGTTCGCATAGAACGGATAGACTTCTCTTTATTTGCGGGTTATAGTTCTAGTCACCAGGATCATAATCTAATGCCTAGTTAGCGCGGAATTATTATAGATGGAAATTGTGGAGATCCTTCTCGCTAAAGTGCCAGAGAGTAGTACATGTGATCGTTGAAACGCAGCTTGGAGTAAATACAATATGCCACTAACTCTCCACGTCTTGTACGCAAATAGCGGCGCGACTGAAGCAATAACTGCAAAAATGCAGTTATTTGCTCTACTTCGAGCAAAAAGCGAGACAATAACTGCTAAATGGCAGTTATTGTCGGCAGTTTGCTCGCAATCGCCGCGCGACTGGAGCAATAACTGCAACAATGCAGTTATTTGCTGTATTTCGGCCAAAAAGCGAAACAATAACTGCTAACTAGCAGTTATTGTCGGCGACCAGCAGCAATCGCCGCGCGACTGAAGCAATAACTGCAACAATGCAGTTATTTGCTCTACCTCGGCTAAAAAGCGAGACAATAACTGCTAAATGGCAGTTATTGTCGGCAGTTTGCTCGCAATCGCCGCGCGACTGGAGCAAATAACTGCAAAAATGCAGATATTTGCTCTACCTCGGCCAAAAAGCGAAACAATAACTGCTAAATGGCAGTTATTGTCGGCGACCAGCAGCAAACGCCGTAGAGCTAGATTACACAGCAGGACAATTACCTAGCGGTGCCTATCTCAGAGATAGCGATGCGACGAATGTGATGGTGATAATCAATCAAGCAGTCTGTCGAAAAGCTCTCGACAGACTGCCGCCTCCATTCCCCTTTAAAACGCAACGACGGCAGGCCTTGTCGGCCTGCCGTCTACAAGCGGTTCAGTCCCCAATGGGGAACCATCCCGGCGGATTGTTAATTGTGTTCCATTCCAAGTCCGCTATTGTCGGACGCTCTTCTATCACGGCGCAAAGCGTTTTGCCCGCTTCCCGCCCCTTATCGAATATCGGTTCAAGCGGGCGGCTTGCGCCACCGAGTTCTCCCTTTGCCGTATGTTGCTTGCTCAGCCTTGCAGCCGTCGGCCCATTTGCCGGAAGGAACGTTTTGCGGAAACGCACCCGGTCAAATATAGGTCGATAATCGGGATGCATGAGGCCGGCTTCCTCCTTTACTTTCAAACCCGTTCACGGCCATTTCCTTTAAAACGCCGCTTAATTCCATAAACCAGGCTTCATCTTGTATCGAAAGAGCGATATCGATCAGGCTGCGGATCGACCCTTCGTCCGTAGTCGCTTGCTCAGGCTGCTTCTTCATCCGATGCGCGTTCGCCAATGCGATCCGGCCAACCGATTCATCATTATCGGATTTCACAACGTTCACATGGACGATTCCTTCCAGCCAATCACATTGTTCCACATAGCCGAAAATAAATTCGCCGCTGATGGTTTTGCCTTGTACCCAATCCCCAACTTCCATCTTCACGGTCCTCACCGCCCTTTATCGTAATGGACAAACTGTAACTCTTTTTGTTACTGTAATAATAAATTACACAGTTAAAAATGTCAAGCGGGCATCTATCCCTAATTCGCCAGCCGCATCATACGACGTTACAGCGCCAATCTGGGAGCAGCAAGTGATGCGATTCCACTCACCGCAGTCTATTTTGCAACAACAAAAACCGCCTGAGAGGCCTCTTAAGCCCCTCAGGCGGTTCGTCATTAAAGCGGGTACTAACTCAATCAAATCGGTACGTCCAAAAGCGTTCGATGCCGAACCGCTCGCGCGCCTCTTTGCTCTTCCATTTGTCCTTACCTTGCAGCTCAGGCACGTTGAACTGCGAGCGGTGCGCAAGCACGGAGGCCACCTTCTGCTCCAGATAGCCGGCTATGTCGTGATGCACGTCCGGTTCGCCGATATCTTGTATCGTATTATTGGAAAACGCCATGCACAGCACAGGCGGGCGTTCGGCGGCGGAAAGTCTGCCTACTACACGAACGACGGCCTCTCCGGTCGCGTCATGATCGGGATGGACAGCATAACCGGGATAGAACGTCATAATAAGCGTCGGATGTATCTCTTCGATTAATGCAGAAATTGCACCGTCCAGCTTCTCTTTATCTTCGAATTCAATCGTTTTATCGTGAAAGCCCAGCAATCGCAAATCTTGAATGCCGATCGCAAGGCAGGATTCCTCCAATTCCTTTCTGCGGAACTGCGGAAGCGTCACTCGATTGGCAAAAGGCGGAACGCCCATGTTACGGCCCATTTCTCCAAGCGTTAAGCAGGCGTAGGTGACATGGGCGCCTTCCTCAATCGCCTTTGCAAGCGTCCCGGACAGCCCGAAAGCTTCGTCGTCCGGATGGGGCAATACGACCAGTATGCGTTGTGACATCCGTTTCTCTCTCCTCTCTTAAAAAGGGTTAACGCTTAGCTGCAAGGAAACCGCCAGCTTGCCCTGACCGTCGTGACCGGCTAGAATAAGCCGTTCTTCGTCGTTCGGGTCCCAGTGCGTAAGACCTTCCGAGTAAACCCAACCATTCCCCGTTTTCAAACCTACGCGGTAAGGCCCGCTGCCGGCAATGGAGCCGGATGTATAATGAATGACGGCATTTGTAATAAACGTTGCAGCCGGATGCTTCGAGCTGTCGAAATGAGCGGCATACGCGCCGCTGGTCATCTCTACGTGGACGTAAAGCTCCCGTCCCATCCAGCTGTCGATCCGCTGCTGTACTTGTTTCTGATCGATAGGCTGCATCATGGCTCCCCTCCCTGAATGAAAATACGGTCTTCTTCATCATACGCTTTCTAGCGGCGAAAGAAAATGGCGTCATCTTCTTCAGATGCCGCCATCGCCCAGTTTCTGTCTTTCCGCTCGCTTATTCCGTAACAAGCTCGACCAGCGTCCGCACCATCACGCCTGTCGCGCCCTTCGGCTCCCAGCCTCTCGCACGGTCAAGAAACGCCGTTCCGGCAATGTCCAAATGCACCCACGGCAAATTTTCCGCAAAAGCGCCAATGAATAGACCGCCGGTAATCGTACCGGCATGACGGCCGCCGCTGTTCTTCATATCGGCAGCGTCGCTGCTCAGCAGCCGCTTGTATTCCGGATACGCCGGCAACTGCCACACCCGTTCGCCCGATATCTCGGACGCACGGCTTACTTGCTCCATTAGGCTGGCGTCATTCGTCACCGCGCCAGTCGCTTCCACGCCCAACGCAACCAGCACTGCGCCGGTAAGCGTAGCTACGTCCACCAGCTTGGTAGCACCGCGGCGAATTGCCGTCGTCAGGCCGTCGGCGAGCACCAGGCGGCCTTCCGCATCGGTGTTGACAACTTCGACCGTAAGCCCATTCATCATCGTAATAACGTCGCCTGGCTTGTAGGCGCGATCAGACGGCATATTCTCGGCCGTCGGAATAACCGCAATCACATTCACGGCAGGCTTCGTCTCACCGATAACACGCATCGCGCCCAGAACGGCGGCCGCTCCTCCCATATCGGAAATCATCGCTTCCATACCCTGCGGTTGCTTGAGCGAAATGCCCCCCGTATCGAATGTAATGCCTTTACCGATCAAGCCCCATGTTTCTTCCTGATCCGGCGCTCCTTTATAATGAAACACGATCATACGAGGCAGATTAACGCTGCCCTGACCGACCGCAAGCAAGCCTCCCATGCCCTGCTCGGCAGCGCTCCATTCGTCAATGACTTCAATATCAAGGTCCAGCTCCCTTGCCATATCTTCGGCATGCGCGGCGAGCCCTTCCGGAGTCAGCTTATTGCCTGGCAAGTTGGTAATATCTCTTGCAGCCATTACGCCTTCCGCCATCAATTGTCCTTTGCGAATGCCGGCATTCCACTGCTCGGCTGTGTCCGGCGATTCGTTCGAACCGGCCGCAGGGTTAACGATGCTGAGTTTACGGATAGAGTAGCGCTGCTTTTCTTCGCGAAGCTCCGGCTGCCGATCGTATACCGCCAGCAGCAGCGCTTCCGTCAGCGTCTGAGCGGCCCGCTCCGCCGTATAAGCCTCGTTCCCTGATACAATCTCCGACGGAAGCTGCAGCTGCGCCGTCAGCGCTTTAACCCGCTTTAACGCTTTTGCCGCAGTCGCCCCTGCGACGCGCAGCCCATTCAAGCCGTCTTCAGGCGAATAGCCGACAAAAATGATCGTGCCGGCCGAATGGAGACCAAGCGATGGAATAACTTCCGCTTGCCCGGACTCTGCTTTGAACAGCCCCCTTGCATATTGCTCCCGAACCGCCTCATCGATCTGCGGCTGCACCCAATGAGCCGCTTGATTTTGCAGCTCCGCAGCGCTGATAAGCCTAACGACCGCATCCGCCGAACCCGCCGTCAAATAAGACTCGTATGTAAAAGATGGATTCATAAATAAAAACGCCTGCCTTTCATTCCTAAATGCCGGCCCTATGGTTTTCGGCCCGGCCGCGTCCCATTAAAAAAAATCGGGGCGCATACCCCGATTCTAATCGTTTATTCCGCCAATGGCAAATAGATGATGAAAGAGGTGCCGCTGCCCTCCGTGCTATCGACTCGAATGGAGCCTCCGTGATTGCGCACGATTTTGTAGCTGACCGACAATCCAAGACCGGTCCCCGCCTCCTTAGTCGTGAAGAACGGATCGAACAGCCTCGACATTGTCGCCCTGTCCATTCCTTTACCGTTATCCTTAAGCGTAATTTCCGCGTATTGACCATCCGATCGTGTAACCACGTCAATTCGCCCCCGGCGCCCCTCTTCTCTTGCTTCAATAGCGTCGAGCGAATTTTTCATTACATTTAAGATGACTTGCTTAATTTGCTTGACGTCGATGGAGACCATGACGTCGGTATCATCCTCGTACGATTCCACTTGAATTTGGCAGTTTCGCATCAGCGCTTCGCTTTCAGTCAGCAGTACAACCTCTTGAATCAGCTTATTCATGGAGAAAGCCCGCTTCATCGGGGCGGATGGCTTAGAGGAGTTAAGAAATTCGTAGATGATGTCATTAGCCCGATCAATTTCCGCCAAAATAATGCGCGCATACTCTTCCTTTCCCAATTGCAGCAGCAGCGGCCGCAATAACTGAATAAATCCTCGAATGGAAGTTAACGGGTTGCGGATCTCGTGAGCAATCGCGGCCGAGATTCGTCCTAGCATCGCCAGCTTATCGTTCTGAAGCGCCGTTTGCTCAATCATTTTAAAGTCGGATACGTCCTTGACGCTGAACAGAAAATCGCCGTCTAACTGATCGCCGTATGTAACCGTGACAAGCAAATGTTTGCCGTCCTTGTCCTGAAACTCGAAATAGCGGCTTCTTCGAAGAAACATTTCCCGATACAGCCTTAAAATAATCCGCTTGGTCGAAATGGTGAGCTGCTGGTGCAGCAGCAGCTCACGCAAGTTGCAGCCAATTAACGTTTTTCTCGGAATATCAAGCAAATCGGCCATTTTCACGTTAATAAAAGATAAAATACCTTCGCTGTCAAACAAAGCAATACCGCTGTCCATATGCTGGAGCACGTTCTCGTACTTATTTTTCACCATTTCGAATGAACGGTTGGAATGAAACAGCATCTCGCGCATTTCGGTAAATCGTTGCTCGGCGTCCTGCACCGGTCCGGACTGGAATCTAAAACTGACCATCAGTTCGATCAAAAAAATAAATGAACGATTGTAAAGTCGGATCGCTTCATCGGAATCCACATTCGCAACGATGTCCTGCATGCACTCCTCGTGAATGGCAATTACATCCTCCGGATGTATGCCCCCCATTTCAACTCCGAGTTCCGACGCCTTGTAAAGGGATGTTTCCTTTCCGCTCCGAACAAATTCGGCAAGCGCCGGGAAATAGCGCTTACGAATTGGCTGCATGAATGACCCCTCCCGGCAACAGCTATTTACAATAAGTATTCATTTTTATCATAAATATTGTTAATAATTGCTGTCAATGGGAACCTTTGTCGAATGGTGAAGGCGGCTGACCGACTTTAGAACCGTTTTTTCGAAAGGGACTGACTGGAGTGATTAAACCATTCTTCACCCTATCGTCAATCGTCGTTGCCCTTCCAGCCGCCGCTCCCGTTGCGGTTGCCCCGTGATGATCGGCTATCGCCATCGTCGTGTCCATAACGGCCATCCCGGCTCGAATGGCCTCCCCGGCCCTTCCGATCGTCATCGTTTCCGCCCTTATCCCGGCCGTCCCGAGAGCCGCCACGCCGATTATCGTCCTTATTCGATTTGTTTTTATAGCGGGAATCGTTGTCCCGGCCCTTATCCTTGTCATTCTTATGGCTGTCTTTCCGTAGTTCTTTCGGCCTATCTGGATGTTTAGGTCGATTAGGCTTTTCACCGCCGCCATGTCCTTTGTCTTTATTGTCCTTCCAACGGCCATCAGCCTTCCCCGGTGACGGTTTAGGCTTGGCGGATGCTATCGGTTTGTTCGGTGAGACAGGCTTGCCAGTCTGTACCGCTGTCTTCGTATTATTCGTCGCGCCAAGCCCAGGCTTCGGCGTAACGGAGCTGCTGCGCTGCAGTTTCTCGGCTTTTTCCTTGGCGACAAGCACCTTCAGCTTTTCCTTGCTGGCATCGCCGGATTGTCCAACGATCGTCTTCACTCCGCCGACCGCTTCCGTCGCCTTGTCAATCGATTGCTTCTTCATCGATTCCAGCTCGATCTCGTACCCTTCATCTTTGGCAAGCAAGTACACAGCCATTTTACCCGAAGAGATGCCGTTTAAAGCCGCTTCCGCGCGCAGTTCCTCCGGTATCGACAGCAGCGTCACGTTCGCTGTCTCGTCCGCCAGCAATTTGCTGAACGTCTGCTGAATCGCCAGGTCCACCGCGATGGAGAGAGCAGATTCGAGCTCCGCCGTCTTTGCAGTAGGCTCATTAAGCATTAAGCTCGTGACGACGATATCTTTATCCTTTTCGGTAAGGTAATCGGCTACTGCAATTCTCTCCATTATCGTCTGCGCAACCTGATTCAACGGCTGTCCTTTGTAAGCAACGCCCGCGATAATCTGTTCGCCGGAATCGTTCAACGCGCGCAGCTCCCTTACCCGCTCCTCCTGATCGACGCCGATCTCGATGCTCGGATTAACGTCCATGCTTACATAGGCAACGACCGGATGATCCTTGCTTTGGACGAAAAAGAGCACGGGCAGCAGAATAAGCAGAATGGCCGCCGTTGCCCCCGCATACCAGTAACGGCGAGGACGCTTTCTGCGGTTTACCGCTGCAGCCGAATCAAAAACAATCTCTTCGCCTACTTTAGCCCCCGCAGGATGCGGAACGGAAACGAAGCCGCCGTCCTTCGTCATAACGATCGCCTTGCCTTTATTCACTTCCATTACGATGCCGCGTTTCATCGTCCCGCCTCCTTTTTTCCTTTCTCATGCTGCATATCGGGGATATTCAAGTAATCCAATAAGTAGGGATAATTGCCGTTTATAATGATCGCAACAGCGATTATGTATTTACGGTTACGCTCGATTGTTTTGCGGGATACGCCGCATAACTCCGTCAGTTCCTTTACCGGAAGCTTGCCGGTCGAGCGCAATTGTGCGTATAGCTGAAACTGCTCGCTTAGCGTCATAGAGATGCCCAGCAGCAGCTTTCGCGAGTCGGCGTGCTTCGGAGAATGCTCGCCAAGCTCCTGAAAAGAAATGCCGAAGCCTACAAGCTCTTTCGCGTACTCGGCAATTTCCATTCTTCGCTCGTCGGACAGCTGCTTCAGCTCATAGGCTTGCAAAGCCTGCTTCGTTTCAAGCGGGTTATACGGCTGTTCCTCCTCGTCGTTAAGCTCGAAGGAGCTGTACGGCACCGACTGCAGGTGACGCTGCTCCTTCCTTACATAGTCGATTAGACGCCTTCGTATAACCGTTTCTGCGAAGCCTAGAAAAGACCTGCCGGATTCGGAGGAATACTGGGTGATCGCTTCGTTGAACGCCGTCAGCGCAACGCTGAACTCGTCGCTTCGCGAAGGATCGATATATCGCTTGCAAAATCTGCTGGTCACCTTGGTGACGAACGGCTCATAGTCCGCGATAAATTGCTCCCGTAGCAGATTGTCGCCATCTTGAATTCGGGCAATGATGTTTTCGGGAGCTATTTTTTGTTCAGTACGGTCGGCTTCGGCAGAAACGGATTTCCGCAAAAACCGTTTGAACAATACAAGCAGCAAATGCTCCACCTCTTCGATGATAGTTTTCGATGCCAATAGCATGCTTTAGGGGGTGATCCCACACTTTTTCTGAGAAAAATGAAATTCATCTAATAAAAATGAAAATGCCTCCAAATGGAGGCATTGTTATCTTCTCTTTCCATTAGACCGAGGTTCTTCTTTGCTTCAGCTTTTTGCGGCGTCCGCTTAATATAACGAGACGGTTCTTGAGCTCGCGCTGCCATTCCTCGTCTCCAATTTGCTTGGCGAATGAAAGCAGGTCAAGCGCCATGTCGATCTGATTGAGCGCGACGTCCATCGGATCCTCGTTCTCGTGATTGACGCAGTTTTCTAACAGCGCCTTCCCTTGCTGCTCCACATAATCTTGAAAATCGACTTCGTCGGCGCCGTCTCCGTGCGCGTACTCTGCCAATATTTCATATTCGTTCTCAATCAAGTAATGGATATCTACACGATGACATACCGGGCAAAACAATATCGGCACATTATGAATATGAGTACGGATATGCTTTAGCGTTCCCTTCGTTCCGATCATGCTGGCTCCACAGCAAAAACTCATGGCAGATACCTCCCTTGAAAGGTCGCTCGCGCAGGCGGGCAACGATCATGAATCGCATGGAATAACTTATTCGCCCCCCGTACTCGAAATTCCTGCTTTACAACTGTATTCCGCTCCCGCCCTGCCTAAATTATGAGAGAAGCTGACCGCTTTCACAGATACATGAAAAGAAGGCCGAGCAGCATGCCCGGCCTTCTTGTATTGTCGGCGATAAGCCTCTTTATTTCGCAACGAGATGTTGTTGACCCGGCCTCCAGTTGATCGGGCACAGACCGCCGGATTGCAAAGCTTGCAATACGCGAAGCGTTTCGTCTACGCTGCGGCCCACATCGTTATGGTTAACAACCTGATACTTGACTTCGCCTTGCGGATCGATAATGAACAGACCGCGGAGAGCTACGCCTTCTTCTTCGATCAGTACGCCGTAGTCGCTGGCGACTTTCTTCGTAAGATCGGCGGCAAGCGGGAAATTCAATTGGCCAAGGCCATTGTCGTTAACCGGTGTGTTAATCCAAGCGCGGTGGCTGTGCTTGCTGTCCACACTAACGCCAAGAACTTCCGTATTCAACTCCTTGAACTGATCCGCCGCCAGACTGAGCGCCGTTATTTCCGTTGGGCACACAAACGTGAAGTCGAGCGGGTAAAAGAATAGAACGAGCCATTTTCCTTTATAGTCCGCCAAAGATGCTTTCCCAAAGTCTTTGCCGTCTCCCGTCGCCGTTTCCATCGTAAAATCGGGGGCCGGACGTCCTACCAAACGATCTGCCATAATCAGTATCCTCCTCGTCTATCCACTCATTTTCTCTGTCTGTCGCTATCTGTGACTTTCATTGATAAATGTTATCATTAGACGATAATGAAGTCAATATAAAAACTTCTACTTTATAATAATAATTACAATTAAGCGCGTTTCATAGCAGCAATGATCAGATCGCCCATTGCCGTCGTGCCAATCGCCTTGCTCTTGTCAACGGCGATGTCGCCTGTGCGATGACCGGCGTCAAGCACGTTCTTAACAGCGTCTTCGATCACTTGCGCCGCTTCGTGGTAGCCGAACGTCAAACGGAACATAAGCGCCACGGAAAGGATTGTAGCGATTGGATTCGCGATGCCTTGTCCAGCAATGTCAGGTGCAGAGCCGTGAACCGGCTCGTACAAGCCGAAGCTGCCTTCGCCCAGCGATGCGGAGGAAAGCATGCCGATCGAACCGGTCAGCATAGCTGCTTCGTCGCTCAGGATGTCGCCGAACATATTCTCGGTTACGATAACGTCGAAGCTGGAAGGACGGCGAAGCAATTGCATTGCGCAGTTGTCGACCAATACATGCTCCAATTCAACTTCTGGATACTCAGGAGCAATCCGGTTAACGACTTCACGCCACAGGCGGGATGTTTCCAACACGTTTGCTTTATCGACCGATGCCAGACGCTTGCTGCGCGTCATCGCGATATCGAACGCTTGGCGCACGATGCGCTCTACTTCTTGCTCGTTATACGCGCAAGTATCTACCGCTTCTTGACCGTTCGCGGTTTCGCGGCGGAACTTCTCGCCGAAGTAGATGCCGCCCGTCAATTCGCGCACGACGATCAGATCGGTGCCTTCCAGCACTTCAGGCTTCAACGTGGAAGCTTCTTTCAAGCAATCAAATACCGTCGCAGGACGAATGTTCGAGAACAGACCCAGCGCTTTGCGGATTCCGAGCAAGCCAGTCTCCGGACGAAGCTCCTTCGAATTGTTGTCCCATTTCGGACCGCCTACGGCGCCGAGCAGTACTGCGTCAGCCTTTTGACAAAGCTCAAGCGTTTCTTGCGGCAGCGGCGTGCCTTTCTCGTCAATGGCGATACCGCCAAACAGGCCGCTCTCCGTTTCGAATTGATAGCCGAACAGCTCTTCCGTTTTCTTCAATACTTTAAGCGCCTCGCCAACTACTTCCGGACCGATGCCGTCGCCAGCGACAACGGCAATTTTTTTCACTTCAGCCATAATCGTTCGTACACTCCCTATTCAATCGTAATTAGTCAATTCGCAATCTATTCTCATTTGTACCATATTTCATTCTAGAAGACAAAGATATAAAATCTATCATCTCTATAGGTAATGCTTATAACGTTTATTGCAGCTTACAACCGCAACCATACTAACCCGTCATCAGCTTCACATAAAACGTGCGGGTACGCGGTCCGTCGAATTCGCAGAAATAAATGCCTTGCCACGTGCCAAGCAGCAGCTTTCCTCCGCTAATGACAATTGTCTGGCTTGTGCCGGTCGTCATCGCTTTCAAGTGGGAAGCCGTATTGCCTTCCTCATGGCGATATTTCGGGTGCTCCCACGGGTAGACCTCGTCCAGCCTCATCAGCACGTCGCGAACGACGTCGGGATCGGCGTTCTCCTGAACGGTAATGCCGGCAGTCGTATGCGGACAATAGACGACAGCCAGTCCGTCTATTATGCCCGATTGGGCTGAGGCGGCAGCTACTCGCCTCGTGATGTCGATCATTTGATCCCGACCGGACGTTTGCAGCGTTTCCTTTATCAGCATCGTCAATCGTTTCCTTTCTTTAAGGCAGGATAGAAAAAAAGAAAGCCCCGGACAGCTTCCTCCGCGGCTGCGACGGGCGTTATTCGCTCCGGCGCGCGACGGACGGACAGGCCTTCCGGGCTTTCTATGAAAACTAATAAGTATTAAATTAAGCTCATTTTGTCGCGGCGGCCCGGCGTTTTCCGTTTCTCGATCAAACGGTTGACCGCATCAACGTAAGCGCGAGCGCTCGCTTCCAAAATATCGGTGCTAAGGCCGCGGCCTTGCACGGACACTTCGTCCTGCTTCAGCACGACATGAACCTCGCCAAGCGCATCCTTCCACTTGGACACCGATTTCACTGAGTAGTCTTCCAGTTCGACGGACTCGCCCGTCACTTTATCAATCGCATTGTAGATCGCGTCTACCGAACCGTTGCCGGACGCGGTCTCCAGTTGGACGCCGCCCTCCGCCTTGCGAATACGCACGGTTGCGCTAGGTGTCGATTCGTTGTCGTAGTTGACTTGAATCGTCTCGAGCGCGAACACTTCCGGCGAATCGACGAGCTTCTCTTCCAGCATCGCACGAATATCTTCGTCCGTTACGTTCTTCTTGCGATCGGCCAAATCCTTGAACTTGGCAAAAGCCGCATTAACCGCTTCATCATCGATCTCATAACCGAGATCGATCAGCTTCTCGCGGAACGCGTGGCGGCCCGAATGCTTGCCGAGGACTAGCTTCGACTCGCGAAGACCGATCGTATCTGGCGAAATAATCTCGTAGGTTGTCTTTTCTTTCAGCATGCCGTCCTGATGAATGCCGGACTCATGCGCGAAGGCGTTAGCGCCGACGATTGCTTTGTTGCCCGGTACCGGCATGCCGGTCAGCTTGCTGACCAGACGGCTCGTTTTCGCGATTTCTTTCAAATTGAGCGTCGTTTTCGCGCCGAAATAATCGGAACGCGTCTCCAGCGCGAGCGCCACCTCTTCGAGCGCCGTATTGCCGGCCCGCTCGCCGATGCCGTTAATCGTGCCTTCGATTTGATCCGCTCCGTTCAAAATGGCGGAAAGCGCATTCGCCGTCGCCATGCCGAGATCGTTATGGCAATGAGCGCTTAATTGAATTGTTTCGATATTCGGTACGTTTTCTTTCAGCGTCTTGAAGATGTTGCCGAATTCAAGCGGATTCAAATAACCAACCGTGTCTGGAATGTTGACGACCGTCGCGCCGGCGCGAATCGCCATATCTGTCACTTCGCACAGGAAGTCGAGTTCCGTACGGCCAGCGTCTTCCGGAGAAAACTCGACCTTGCTGAAATATTGCTTCGCGTAACGGATTGCACGCTCCGCCGTCTCCAGCACCTGCTCCTTCTCCATCCGCAGCTTATGCTTGCGGTGGATCGGACTAGTCGCCAGGAAAAGGTGAATGCAAGGGTCTTGCGCGCCTATCAGCGCTTCGCGAACGGCGTCGATATCTTGCTCGCGAGAGCGTGACAAACCGATAACAGTGGCGTTTTTGACGGCACGCGCTACCGCGTTGACTGCCGCAAGGTCGCCGGGAGATGCCGCAGGAAAGCCGGCCTCCATACGGTCCACTCCAAGCTTCTCGAGCTGAAGGGCGATTTCAACCTTTTCCTTCGTATTCAGGTTTACGCCTGGAGATTGCTCCCCATCGCGCAACGTTGTATCGAAAATATATATTTTCCGCATATATGCTCGCACCTCCGGGAACAGAATGATCCCGGACCGCGCGAAGCGGTTGGCCGGATACGGCTCTCGTATCCGGTCACGCTCCGGCGAACCGGGATAACATCGTTCATTTGCAGTCTATTTGGTTCAAGCCGGCATTATAACCGGCGCCGTCATTATTTCTTGATCCAGTGCATCAGTTCGCGAAGCTGTTTGCCTGTTTGCTCGATTGGATGAGCGGCTTCGTTGCGGCGAGTAGCCGTCAGCATTGCGCGGTTCGATTGGTTTTCCAAGATGAAGTCGCGAGCGAAGCGACCCGATTGGATGTCTTCCAGAACGCGTTTCATTTCTTTTTTCGTTTCTTCTGTAACGATGCGTGGGCCCGTTACATAGTCGCCGTACTCAGCTGTGTTGGAGATGGAATCGCGCATTGTAGCAAGTCCGCCTTCATACATCAGGTCGACGATCAGCTTGAGCTCGTGCAAGCACTCGAAGTAAGCCATTTCAGGAGCGTAGCCTGCTTCAACCAGCGTTTCGAAGCCAGCTTTAACCAGCGCGGAAGCGCCGCCGCAAAGTACAGCTTGCTCGCCGAACAAGTCGGTTTCTGTCTCTTCTTTGAAAGAAGTTTCGATAACGCCTGCACGCGTACAGCCGATACCTTTTGCATAAGCAAGACCGATTGCTTTCGCGTTGCCGGAAGCGTCTTGCTCGATTGCGATCAGACCAGGAACGCCGAAGCCTTCTTGGTAAGTACGACGCACCATGTGGCCTGGCGATTTAGGAGCTACCAGGAATACGTCAGTATCTGCGTTAGGCACGATTTGGCCGTAGTGAATGTTGAAGCCGTGCGAGAACATCAGGGACGCGCCTTTTTTCAGGTTTGGTTTGATTTCTTCGTTGTAAACGCGAGCTTGCGTTTCGTCAGGCAGCAAAATTTGAACCACGTCAGCAACTTTAGTCGCTTCCGCTACAGTCAGAACTTCGAAGCCGTCTTTTTTAGCAACGTCTGCGGATTTGCCTGGACGAAGGCCGATAACTACTTTCAGGCCGCTGTCGCGAAGGTTTTGCGCTTGCGCGTGTCCTTGGCTGCCGTAACCGATAACTGCGATTGTTTTACCTTGCAGTACGCTGAGGTCAGCGTCTTTTTCATAGTACAATGTAACTGCCATGTGAATAATTGCCTCCTTTAATTTAACCCTTTTGAACGGGTGTTTAAGCAGAGAATGCCTTGCATACGGCGTTTCTCCCCTTAAACTCCCGTTCAAACGGGATTTTATACGGTAAATTGTTCTAACACTTCATTAACGCATTAACGCGCATTGCCGCGGTTAAGCGCCGTTACGCCTGTACGGGAAATCTCTTTGATGCCGTACGGCTTCATCAGCTCAATCATCGCGTCGATTTTTTCCGTATCGCCGACAACTTGTACCATCAGCGAATGCGTGCCGATGTCGACAACAGCGGCGCGGAACGTCTCGACGACGCCGAGAATTTCCGGACGCGAGGAAGGCTCGGCGCTGACTTTAATCAGCGCAAGCTCCCTCGAGACCATCGGGTTGGAGCTCAAATCGATGACCTTGATTACATCGATAAGCTTGTACAGCTGTTTCGTAATTTGCTCGAGCGTATGGTCATCGCCAGTCGTGACGATAACCATACGGGACAAGCCCGACTCCTCGCTGGAGCCAACCGTAATGCTTTCAATATTGAAGCCGCGGCGTCCGAACAAGCCGGATACGCGCTGCAGAACGCCGGGCTGGTCGTTAACGATTACTGCGATCGTATGCTTTTTCATTCCGCATCCCCCATGATCATTTCGTCGATCGTGCTTCCTTGCGCTACCATTGGATAAACGTTCTCTTCCTTGGCAACGACGAATTCCACGACCGCAGGACCCGGATGACGAAGCGCTTCTTCCCATGCGGCGCGCGCTTCTTCTTTATTAGATGCACGGAAACCTCTTACGCCGTAAGCTTCGGCCAGCTTCACGAAGTCCGGGCTGCCAGCCAAATCGATATGGCTGTACCGGTTGTCGTAAATCAGCTCCTGCCATTGACGCACCATGCCGAGTACTTGGTTGTTAATAATCGCAACCTTGACCGGAATGTTGTTGATCGCGCAAATCGCAAGCTCCTGCGCACACATTTGCATGCCGCCGTCGCCGTTGATCGATACGACAACGCGGTCCGGATTGGCCATTTGCGCGCCGATAGCGGAAGGGAAGCCGAAGCCCATTGTGCCAAGGCCGCCGGACGTTACCCAAGAACGCGGTTTGTTGAAATTGTAATACTGAGCGGCCCACATTTGATGCTGGCCAACGTCGGTCGTCACAATCGCATCGCCGTTCGTCGTGTCGTGAATCATTTCCACAACCCACTGCGGCTTCAGCACTGTGTCCGAATCTTTGTAGCTGAACGGATATTGAAGCTTGGAAGCTTGCACCTTCGCACGCCAGTCGTCCGCTTTGTCAGCCCGTTTCGCAAGCTGGTTCGCTTGCTGAAGCACCGTCTTCACGTCGCCAACGATCGGAATGTCGGTCGGCACGTTTTTGCCGATTTCGGCCGGATCGATGTCGATATGAACGATCTTCGCATGCGGCGCAAAGCCGGAAAGCTTGCCCGTTACGCGGTCATCGAAGCGAGCGCCGATGTTGATCAGCAAGTCCGCGCTTTGAATCGATTTGTTCGCCGTATACGTACCGTGCATGCCCGGCATGCCGATCCACAGATCGTTGCCGCTTGGGAATCCGCCCAGACCGAGCAGAGTCGTCGTAATCGGAATTTCCGTCTTCGTCACGAACTCGAGCAATTCTTCATGGGCGCCGGAATAAACAACGCCGCCGCCTGCCAGAATGAGCGGACGCTCTGCTTGCTCGATCGCTTTGATCAGCTTGTCGACCTGCAGCTTGTTCGGCGAAACCGTCGGATTGTAGCCGCGGATGCTCACTTCCGTTACCGGCTTGAACAACGTCTTGTTCGCGGATACGTCTTTCGGGATGTCAATCAAAACCGGCCCTTTGCGGCCTGTATTGGCAATATGGAACGCTTCGTGAATGATGCGCGGCAAATCCTCTACGTCGCGTACCAGGTAGCTATGCTTCGTGATCGGCATCGTAATGCCGGTAATATCCGCTTCTTGGAACGCGTCGCTGCCGATCAGGCTCGATATAACGTTGCCTGTAATCACGACCATCGGCACCGAATCCATATAAGCAGTTGCAATGCCTGTTACAAGGTTAGTCGCGCCCGGACCCGATGTCGCGATACATACGCCAACCTTGCCGCTCGCCCTTGCATAGCCGTCGGCCGCATGAATGGCCCCCTGCTCGTGGCGGGTCAGGACGTGGTTGAAATCGGAAAAACCGTGCATAGCGTCATAAATGTAGAGCACCGCTCCGCCCGGATAACCGAATACGCATTCCACGCCTTCCAGCACCAAACTGCGAAGCAATATTTCTGAGCCCGTAATGACTTCAGGCTGACTCAACTTTTCGATTAATTCTTGCTTTGACTTCAATGTTGCACCTTGCGTGACCATTGGTCATCCCCCTCCAAAAGCGGAAACTGCTCGCAGTTTCGCAGATTGCTTTCCCAATGCGCCGCTCCATAAGCTATTCTTTCGCTTATCGGGCTTAGCTTGGTAAATAAAAAAACCTTCCGTCTCTCGGCTTCGCTTCAAACGAAGACTCGAGGGACGAAAGGTTGATCTTCCGTGGTACCACCCAAATTCGTTACACATCTCGCGATGCATAACCTCCAGAGGTATGAACGCGTGCGCACAAAACGTTCACTACCTTCGGCACAATAACGCGTGCCCTGCGATTTTCCCTAATAGGCGAAAGCTTTTCAGGAAAACAGCTCCGAGGTGAGCTCGTAGAAAAGGGATTCTGGCGACGGTTGCAGCAATTCCGTCCGCTCTCTGTACAAAAGGGCCCTTAGCACTTCGTCCTCATCATAGCCGATACGATATAAAATAAGATTGTTTTCATTATATTCCGTCAGTTAGCGTACGTCAAGAACAAACCGCGGAACGTTCGATATTTATTTGCAGACATGGGCGCACATCTGCACTTCTGTTCATATAGTAGCATAGCCCAGTTGCGGCAATCTCATGCAGCCTAGAAAGGAAACCGCCATGATTAGAGCCCGCCATCCCAGAACTGACGATGCGGAAATTTTCAATCTGATTCGCAAGGAATTAATTCCGCTCTCGCACACTGCTCATCCGCTCGACGCCAGGCTTGTCCGCGAGCTGCCGATTCGTTTTCGGACCGGACGAACCTACGTTGCCGCCCCCGGCAAAACAGAAAAACCCTACGGCTTCGTTCGCTTCGAAATTATGGAACCTGTGCTTTTTATCGATATGCTTGTCGTCCGTGCCGACCAGCGCAACCGGGATTGGGGCAAAAAGCTGATGGCCAGCAGCGAAGCTTGCGGCTTAGCCCATCGCTGTAAGGCAGCCAAGCTGTACGTAGACGACGTAAACGGCAAAGCCATGCGATTCTACTCCCGCTTGGGCTATAAGCCTGTTCGCTACTACTCCGACCTCCGCTGCTATGAAATGGTTAAACCGCTTGCCCCTCCACCTACGTCCGCTCAATAGCGATTAATAGTATTGATTATATCCTTGGCTCGGATAACCGCCCTGATAACCACCGTAGTTCGAATAGCCGCCCGGATAGCCGTTAGAGTAGCCGCCGTCATAGCTGTTCACATACCCGCCGCCATAACCGCCTCCATAGCCTCCACCATAACTTCCACCGTAGCCGCCTCCGTAACCGCAGCCTCCACCGCAATTTCCTCCGCAGCCGCAGCCGCCTCCGCCGCCTCCCCAGGCGCCAATCGTGCCGATGGCAAGCAAATCGAACAGAATTAACGGTAAAAGAAAAAAGCCTTTGGTTTTGGCTGTTTTGCCTCTTTTCTTTTTAGTCGGCGGAGCGATAACCAGTCGGTTGTTCTGTATCCGAACGAGCTTGCCCGTTACGACTGAGCCGTCTTTCCGAATCGCATAAATGTTGCGGCCGATCAGCTTGCGCGCTTTTTCTTTGGAAACATGACTCATGCCAGATCCCCTCCTTCCCCGTAGTACATTGTATTCACGGGACGAAGGTCCGCTTGTTCGTTTGTCCGTTAGGCTGGTAAAGCGGGATGAATGTTCCCTCTCAGCAGGAAGCAAACCCTCCACTTAACTAGTGAGGGGGAAGCGCTGCGGGTCAGAGGGTTCTTCCGATCGCCATTAAAGCCTGATTCCTTTATTAGATAGAGGTTTCCGGTAGGAATCATGCTTTAAAAGCGACCACTGCCGTTTCTCCAGAATCCCTCTGACCCTCCGCTGCTCTCTTCTTTCCGTCAAGAACTGCTTTTGATGTAGAACCGAAAAATCAAATACATTTCGCCAGGAACTCGCAAATTCGATAATTCGCCTACAATTAGCACGCCTAACCAAAAAAAGAGGCTGTCCGAATATCGGACAGCCTCTCCTATATCAAACGCTCAATCCTAAGCGTTGATTTTCGCTTTAGCTACGCCAGCCAGCGAGTTGAACGAGTTGATATCGTTAACAGCCAGGTCAGCCAGCATTTTGCGGTTTACTTCTACGCCAGCCAGTTTCAAGCCGTACATAAATTTGTTGTACGACAGGCCGTTTTGGCGAGCAGCCGCGTTGATACGAACGATCCACAGTCTGCGGAAATCGCGTTTTTTGTTGCGACGGTCGCGGTAAGCGTACATCAACGATTTGCCTACTTGCTCCTTCGCTGTTTTAAACAGACGATGTTTCGAACCGAAATAACCTTTAGCTAGCTTTAAAATTCTTTTACGACGACGAGTGCGGACAAAACCGCCTTTAACTCTTGCCATGAGTGGAAACCTCCCGTAGGTTGTATTTTTCTATAATGGTCGTGCGTTACTATTTCAGGTTTGCAAGGCCTTGCTGAATGCGGCGAACGTCGCCTGCAGCCATCAGCGGCTGGCCAGCCAGAACGCGTTTTTGACGTCCCGATTTGTGGGAAAGCAAGTGATTGCGGTACGCTTTGTAGCGTTTCACTTTACCCGTACCAGTAATTTTGAAGCGGTCTTTCAGACTGCTGTGCGTTTTCATCTTAGGCATGTCGTTTATCCTCCCTTTATTTAGCTGTTGCTTTTTGGTGCCAAAATCATAATCATGCTCCGGCCTTCCAGCTTCGGCGCACGCTCAACATTGCATATTTCGGCAACCTCTTGCGATAGACGGTCCAAAATCTTTTGGCCGATCGACGCATGGGCGATTTCACGGCCGCGGAAGCGGACGGAAGCCTTTACTTTATCGCCTTCGTTCAAGAACTTCACAACGTTGCGGAATTTCGTCTGGTAGTCATGCTCGTCGATGTTGGCCCGGAACCATACTTCTTTCAGGTCAACGATCTTTTGATTCTTGCGAGCTTCCTTCTCTTTCTTCTGCTGCTCGTAACGGAATTTGCCGTAGTCCATAATCCGGCATACCGGCGGTTTAGCCGTCGGAGCAACGTTGACGAGATCGAGATTCAAATCGATTGCCATTTGAAGCGCGTCACGAATCGGCTTAATGCCGATTTGCTCGCCTTCTGCGCCAACCAGTCGTACTTCTCTTGCCCGAATCTCATCGTTGATTTGATGTTCTCTGCTAATAACGTTCCACCTCCAAATTCGTATACTTGCACATTCGCCATTGCAATAAAAAAATGCGGGTTCGCGTGAACCCGCATTCCATAACCGTCAGTCATGCTAACCGTTGCCGGCGCAATGCCGACGCATAAGTAGCTCAATCGATTATCGCGAACCAGTCAGCATGGCCGAAAGGTGAGAAGCGGGTGCTTCTTCTTGTGCGTCATATGTTGTTTCATTACTGTTACCGACATACTATAGCATAGCCGATTGAGCACTGTCAAGCGTTTTACAGCGAATTTAAAGCTGTTTGCTCTGCACTTCCTCGAGACGGATAACTCTTGTATGCTTCGTGTGGCTCCACTTCTTGTTGTTCTGCGTGAAAAACGCGTGAACGGTAATCGGCCACCACGACAGCGTGAACAGCAGGAAGGTCGGAATACGCAAGTAGAGCTTCCAGTCCACCTTGGCAAGCGCCATGGACACCGGAATTTGCATAAACACGTACAGCATGTACGGGATGCTCAGCCACAGCGGCAGCATGTTGTAAACCGACGTTACGCGAACGCCGCCCGACAATACGATATCGCCCCAAATAATCGCCGTAATAAAGAAGCCAGCCAAATAATTGTAAGCGTTGAAGACATACAGTGCAGCATCGATTTTCGTCCAGCTGCGTTCCTTAATGCCCTGCCAAAGCAGCGGCAGCATATATTTGCGTGTGACGTCGAAATGACCCTGCATCCAGCGAAGACGCTGGCGTGCGGACGCCTGGAATGTGATCGGCTTCTCGTCGAACACTTTCGCTTCGAAGTTAAATTTCGGATAGATGCCGCGTTTGATACAACGAACGGTAAATTCCAAATCCTCAACAAGGCTTGTTGCGCCCCAGCCCATTTCCTTCAGCAGCTTCGCATCGAAGCACATGCCCGTGCCGCCCAAAAAGTTGGCGAGCTTCAAGTTCGTGCGAGGCAGCTGCCACAACCGGTTGCAGAACCAGTAGTTAATGGCGTTGGCCGAGCTGACCCAGGAATCGTTCGGATTTTTCGTATCCAGATAGCCTTGGATAACTTGATGTCCGTTGCACAAATCGTTGTTCATGTATTGCAGGAAGTCGGTAGCTACCAGGTTGTCGGCGTCGAAGATTGCGACTCCGTCGTAATGCTTCGGCATTTTCCACAGCTCTTTCAGCATCCACTCAACCGCGTAGCCTTTACCCCTTTGATTCGGGTTTACCCGTTCGCAGGCGTATACGCCGTCATAGCTGTTGACGATTTTGACCGTGCCGTCGGTGCAGTTGTCGCAAATGACGAAGATGTCATACAGCTCGCGAGGATATTTCATTTTCAGCAAATTCTCGATCAGCGCTCCGACGACCTGTTCTTCGTTGTGCGCGGCGATCAGCAAAGCGAATTTCTTTTGCGGCGGATGCGACAGATCCTCTTTTTTACGATGCCAGCCGAAAAACGTCAGAAACAACTGATACAAGCCCAGCATCGCAAAAGCGATTTGAAACACAAACATAATCGTATTAAACATTCGGTACTGCCCCCTTGAGACCCCGTTTTAATTACCCGTTCTAGCCAATGGTCCCGGCTTTGTTGCCGATGTCCCCTGCGACGGGTTTTTTATTATTTATCTCTCTTGTTTGGCTTGCAGTGCTTCTCTCTCTATGTAAGCATTCTGCGACCTTTACTGATTTTCCACACAAACCCCAACTTTGTCAAAACCGTAATTTACCGCAATTCGGCGCAATCCAGCCGGAAAAACGCTTGCACGGCATTCGAATGACTTCGTTCCCTCCTTTTGCGACGTATCGCCCTTATTTTCATCCATTTTCTAATTTTTTAGCACTTCAGACCTTCAATACGGATAAAGCCGCGAAAAGTTGCCTACCGAACGGCATTTTCAGAAAAGCCCCAATGTTCCATAACAGCTTTGCCATTCACGGCATATGTAAAACGGACGACGGTTATTTTTTGTTGCAACATTGGAATTTCTTAATGATTCCAGCCAAAGCTAAATCGAGTCGTTAACGGCAAAAAAACAGCGATTGGAAACCATTTATTCAATCTTCAAATAAGAGATTGTGATTTTTTAAACACAGGGGGGCGAATTTCGTTTATAATGTTTGCGAATCGGGCTCCGGCCCGAAGCAGGTTGAGGAGGAAATCGATGAGACGAATGTTTGGATGGCTGCGAACCCGGGAGCAACAACTCATCATGTGGGTCAATCGTCGCAGGGGGCACAGAAAATTCCATCGTTGGGTCGGCAAATGGCTGTCCGTAGTCACTCATATGGGCGGAGCTACCTTCACTGTACTAAGCTCGCTGCTCTTTGCGCTTCTCGCTCCGGCGCCTTGGAACATGACCGGCTGGCATTGCTTTACGGCCGTCGTGCTAAGTCATTTACCCGTATTTATCGTGAAAAAAAAATTCAAGCGGCTTCGTCCGTACCAGGCGCTGGAAGGCGTCCAGATTGGAAGAAAGCCGCTTGTCGATTCTTCGTTCCCATCCGGTCATACGACCGCGATATTCGCTTGGCTTATCCCGATTGTCATGGCCAGCGGCTCATGGTTCGTCGTCGTGCTGCCTATCGCGATTGTGATCGGAGTATCGGTCGGATGGTCCCGAATGTATCTCGGACTGCACTACCCGTCCGATGTTGCCGTCGGCGCCTTGATCGGGACGCTGACCGCCGTTCTGGTCGAACTCAATTGGGTTACGACCGCTTAACTTAACCGCTTATTCGTCTTCTGAAGAAGCCGCCGCCGCGATTTCCGCCTCGGCGGCTTCTTTCTTGGCGTTCTCCTTCTTGTTCTCGCGATATTCGCGAAGCGCTGCTTCCCCGATAACAGCCTCAAGCCGGTAAATCGGTTGGCCTTTCCCCATAAACTTCATTTCATATTCGGTGAACACCAGATCCTCGCGAGCCCCGTTCTTATGCAGATCCAGCGATATATTTCGAAGCTGCAACTCCGTCTCTGCGAAGCTGTTTAACGAAAATTCGAACAAGGAATTGGAATCGGTCTTAAAGTGAATCTCTCCGCGTTCGTTCAGCAGCTGGCGATATTTTTCCAAAAATCGCGGATGCGTCAGCCGGCGGCGGGCATGCTTGGACTTCGGCCACGGATCGCTGAAGTTGAGATGAATCCGCGTCAGCTCGCCCGGCTCGAACATCGTCTCGATCTGCTCGATGTTGGCGCGCAGCAGCGCTAGATTTGGCGGCGAGTCGACGCCTTTCTCCTGCCAAACGTCGCGTGCCTTGTCGCTCGCTCTCCGAATAAGCTCGTCGTACATATCGACGCCAATAAAATTAATATCGGGATAACGGGCGCTCATATGGCTGATGAATCTTCCTTTTCCCATCCCGAGCTCGACATAGATCGGGTTGTCGTTGCCGAAAAACTCCCGCCACTTTCCTTTAAGCGGAGCAGCATCAAGCACAACCAGTTCCGGCTGAGATTGAATACTCTCCAGAATGCCCTTTCTTCCTCTTAAACGCATGGATATAATCCTCCTACAATCGATAAACTGTTCTTATTGTGCCCAAGAACGGTCCGCTTGTAAAGGACAGGAGAAAAAAAAGCTGCCGTCCATTCGGTTCGAGAGAACCTGCGGACGACAGCTCTTGTCAATTTTTTCGGACAATTATCTGAGTGCACTATAGTCGAGCGGTGAGCTGGACTTATCGATTTCGTAAGTTCCTTCAAGAACTTCGTTCAGCTTTTTCCTTGCCGACACTTCGACATGATGGTTGTTATGGAACCGGATGCCGCTTAGCGCCATCGCTTCTTTTACCGTTAACTCAACCGTTACTTTCTCGTCGCCATGTGGAATCTTTGTCGTTTGACTCATTTTAATCACCTCATCGATTTATTAAACAGTATTTCCAGTTAATCGACGTTCTATGACAATCGGCACGAATAGGGAATGTAAGGTTTTTTCATTGATTTGTCGCACTTTTAATATAACAGATCATGTCAGGTATTTCAAGCCCAATTTTTATGAATCCGTTTTCTTTTTCCAATAGAAAATGACCTATTGACGGAAGCAATCCGGCATGGCATTTGCAGACGATTTTCGTTAAAATAGAAGGGATGCTTAAACCGCTAAGCGTAGCGGCTGCCGGTCTTGATCGGCGGCAGCGAAATCGCTAACGCTTCTATATCGAACAAAGAAGGAGAACAGCATGCAAGCTTTGCAATTGACGCCCGGACAGCCGCAGCTGTGGGGCGATAAACGATTTCATACATGGAACTATGAGATGCGCGAGCAATTCGGAGAAAAGGTGTTCAAGGTCATGCTCGACGCCGGATTCACCTGCCCGAACCGCGACGGCACGATCGCCAAGGGCGGCTGCACGTTCTGCAGCGCGCGCGGATCGGGCGATTTCGCGGGCCGGAGAAGAGATGATTTGGTCACGCAATTCAATACGATTCGGGACCGCCAGCATTTGAAGTGGCCGGAAGCGAAATATATCGGCTATTTTCAGGCGTACACCAATACGTACGCGCCTGTCGAGGAGCTGCGCGAATATTACGAAGTTATTTTGCAACAGCCCGGCGTGGTCGGCCTTTCCATCGCCACGAGGCCGGACTGCTTGCCGGACGATGTCGTGGATTATTTGGCGGAGTTGAATGAGCGCACCTACTTGTGGGTGGAGATGGGATTGCAGACGGTTCACGAATCAACCTCCGAGCTCATCAACCGGGCGCATGATACGGCTTGCTACCTGGACGCCGTTCGCCGCCTTCGCGAGCGCGGCATCCGGGTATGCGCGCATATTATTTACGGTCTGCCGCAGGAGACCCATGAAATGATGCTCGAAACCGGGCGCGCCGTCGCCGCGATGGACGTGCAAGGGATCAAAATCCACCTGCTTCATCTCATGCGCAAGACGCCTATGGTGAAGCAGTACGAGGCCGGTCTGCTTCAGTTTTTGGAAATGGACGAATATGTGAAGCTGATCGTCGATTCGCTCGAATTTCTGCCGCCGGACATGATTGTCCACCGTTTGACCGGCGACGCGCCCCGCGATTTGTTGATCGGGCCGACCTGGAGCTTGAAGAAATGGGAAGTGCTGAATGCGATCGACGACGAGCTGAAGCGCCGCAACACTTGGCAGGGCAAGCTGTGGGGTGCAAGCTAGCATGGGGTTTCTATCCGTTCTGAGCATGGCGCACAAGTGGATTGCCGAGCGAACGCTGCCCGGCGATACCGTGATCGACGCGACGGCCGGAACCGGCGTTGACACGCTAGCGCTGGCCCGGCTGGTCGGTGCGAAGGGCTGCGTCTATGCCTTTGACATTCAGCAGGACGCGCTTGACCGGACGCGAGATAGGCTAAGTACGGCGGAAGACGCAGAGCGGCTCGGAGAAGTCCGGCTGCTGCTGTCCAGCCACGACCGGATGGCCGAGGCGATCCCTCCTGGCGCGTTGGGCCGGGCGGCAGCCGTTATGTTCAATCTCGGCTATTTGCCGGGCGGCGATCCATCCGTCATAACAAAGCCGGCTACAACGATTGCCGCTTTGGAATCGGCGCTTGCCCTGCTTCGTCCGGGAGGCATCCTCACCTGCGTCCTGTATCCTGGGCATGCGGGCGGCGACGGGGAAGCGCTGGAGGTTGAACGCTGGGCGGCCGCGCTTCCCGGAAAGCTCGGCTCCGCCGTTCTTTACCGCCAGCCTCAGCGGCCAGCCGCCCCATACTTAATTGCGGTGGAAAGAAGCAAAAGAAGAGATGAACGCGCATCCACCTAGCGCCGAGCGCTCAGCAAGTACTACAAATAACATACGTATAGGAGAGAACACGATGACAGCCATTAAACCTTATCCGTTACAATTCAAACCAGAAATGAAAGAAAGAATTTGGGGAGGCCGCGCACTGGAGCAATTCGGACTGGAGCTGCCGGAGGGCTCGATCGGCGAAGGCTGGATGATCGGCGATCACCCGAACGGTACGACAAAAGTTGTGAACGGCGAGCTTGCCGGTCTTGGACTCGACGGCATTCGCGAGCAATTCGGCCGGGAATGGTTCGGCACGAAAGGCTTCTCCGAGAAGAACGGCCGCTTCCCGCTGCTGATCAAATTGCTCGATTGCAACGACGATCTGTCGGTGCAGGTGCATCCGACCGACGACTACGAAGGATTGCCTGCCGGCGAGCTCGGCAAAACGGAAATGTGGTACATCCTCGACGCGAAGCCTGGCGCAAAAATCATTTACGGCCTGAAGAACGACGTCGACCGCGCAGCGATGGAAGCTGCCATTGCAGAAGGACGCATTACGGATACACTGCAAGAAGTGTCGGTTCAAGCTGGCGACGCATTCTACATTCCTGCCGGTACGGTGCACGCCCTGTGCGCAGGCGTTCTCGTTGCCGAAATTCAACAAAACTCCGATACGACTTACCGTCTGTACGATTACGACCGTCCGGGCCTCGACGGCCAACTGCGCGAGCTGCACATCGAAGACTCGCTCAACGTTATTGCCTATGACGGCGCTGGCGCGACTAGAATGAAGACGGACGGCATCGAAGACGGCCAATGGCTGAATATCGCCTCCTCGCCATACTTCATCGTCGAGAAAGGCATCGTTCGTTCTGCTGCCGATTATACTACGTCGCCGGAAAGCTTCATTATTCTCGTTATCGCTGAAGGCAGCGGCACGCTCTCTTGGGCAGACGGCGAACTGAGCGTCAAAGCCGGCGAATGCTTCCTCCTGCCTGCAAGCCTCGGCGGTTATACGTTGAATGGCGACATGACCGTACTGCGCAGCGTCGTACCGGCCTAATTGCATAAACCCGCATCCTGCGGATCGATTGCCATAAGCTTAGGCTAGCAACCCTGGATGACGATAGCTTGAAAATGAAAGAGCCGAGAATGCCCTGAACTGCTGTTCCGCAACCTATTGTTAGAACTAAGCTAACAATATTAGGTTGCAGTTCAGCCCGTAGGGTTTCTCGGCTCTTTCTATCTTTTGTCACGTTCTTGTGCAACTCTGTCCACTCTTCGGCCTTCTTGCCGCTACCGCACTCAAGCTTGTCTTAACACTCATTCCCATTTGTTTTCGCTTATCCATCCTTTCCTGACGCTATTCAGCATATGTGGTCGTTCTTCCACATCTACCTTCTACGCAACAATTGCCAGCATACTTCTTAACCTTAACTTTCAACAAGCCAACGCCCGGTTCTTCAACTAACTAAACTAGCGTAATAGCAACGAGAACCGATTCGAATAAATACCTCCGTACTCCCACAAGATATCGCGCGAATCTTCACACCACCCATCCAACGTTACGGTCCAACTGCTCCATCAGCTTCTCACTCATCGCCAACTGTTACAGGTCTACCCGTGAGCTAACGAGAAATAACTGCATAAATGCAGCTATTTCTCGCCGTTCTACCCATTCAGAACCAAATAACTGCATTTATGCAGTTATTTGGTTCTGAATCAGCGAATAGTAGCTTTACAGGGCAAAATAACTGCTTTTTTGCAGTTATGGCCTCAAACAAAGAGGACAAGCCTAAAATAACTGCATTTTCGCAGTTATTTAGGCTTGTCCTCCATTACGCAAGGATCATATCAACCGAAAGGCATTCCGTATTACGCACGGATCATATCAATCAGAAGGCATTCCATATAGCGCTCAAGACGGTCGATCCGCGTACAGATTGGCGAGCGGCCCCCGCCATCGCAGCGCTTAAATGCCGGCAGCAAGTTCAGCTTCGCCGATGGACAAAACATATGGCACAGCCTGCGTTTTCACATTCGCACTCTCATGCCCGTGGCCTTTCGTACGGCTGCTATCTAAGGCGTAAGCGACGACAAGCAGCGACTGTCTGTCTCTGCGGATTTCGCCCGACTCCAAGTACGTATGCAAGTCGAATGGGATCGTCTCAATTACAGCGTGCTTGTGCAGCTCTTTCTCCGACAATCCCAGCGCAGCGAAATCGGCGGACACCTCCTCTGGACGTTCAGCGATACGGCGCATCCAGCCGCTCCAAACCGCTTTATCCATCGTGAAATCCCACCATGTCTTCCTTGGCTTATACTTATGGTTCAAGAAGTAGTCGTACTTCATCAGACCGAGTACGATGTCAAGCTCAAGCTTCTCGCGTCCCGGCGAGTTCTCATCCTCGCGATAGGCGTTAAGGAACGCCCACAGCCGCGAAAACAGATCCTCCAGCTGGTGACCGATCTTCTGCCAACCCCGCGATTCCCAATAGTCGCCAAACGATTGGAAGAAAGCAAATGGCGACGGGAAAACATGATCCACCAAGTGAAGCAAGGTACGATCCATACGATGATCATTCCAATACTTCTCTAGTACATCTTCCACCCGTTTAATCCTTACGATATCGGCGAAAGGCATCAGGTCGTTGCCGAGCATTTCGTAAGGGGAATGATCCATGTAAATGTAACCCCATTTTTCAGCATCGCGCCGCAAACCGGTTCCGCGCAGCATCTTCAGGAAGCCGAGCTGCAGTTCCTCCGGCCGAAGCGCGAAAACATCGTTGAACGTGCCGCTGAACGTCTCGTAATTTTCGAGCGGCAGTCCGGCGATCAAGTCCAAATGCTGATCGATTTTGCCCGACTCTTTCACCTTCGTTACGGTACGCACCAGCTTCGTCCAATTCTGACGGCGCTGAACCGCCAGATTGGTCTCGTCGTTGGTCGACTGCACGCCGATCTCGAACCGGAAAACGCCCGGAGGCGCATGCTCCGCCAAATAATCGAGTACCTCAGGACGCATAATGTCGGCCGTAATCTCGAATTGAAAGACGCAGCCCCTATGATTTTCAATCAAAAACTTAAACATTTCGAGCGCATAGTCGCGCTTGATATTAAACGTCCGATCGACGAATTTGATCAGCTTCGCTCCGTTATCGATCAAGTATAAAATATCGGACTTGGTCCGTTCGATATCGAAATAGCGAACGCCCACCTCGATGCTGGACAAGCAGAATTGGCAGCTGAACGGGCAGCCGCGGCTTGTTTCAAAATAAACGACTCGGCTCCCGAGCGTCGGCAAATCTTCTTCAAATCGGTACGGCGAAGGCAGCGTCGCCAGATCCAGCTTCGGACGGCCCGGGTTAACGAGCGTCTCGAGATGGTCAGTGCGATGTTTGCGATACGCAAGACCGAATACCATATGAAATTTGCCGGCGCCCGACAGCTCGGTCAGCAAATGATGGAACGTTTCTTCGCCTTCGCCGACGACGATAAAATCGACTTCCGGAATGCGCTCCATCCAATATTCGGTGTCGTAGCTCACTTCCGGTCCGCCAAGCACGATTTTCAGCTGCGGATTAATTTTGCGAAGCATACTGATGACCGTAATCGTCTCTTCGATATTCCAGATATAGCAAGAGAAACCGACGACGTCAGGCTGGCGGTTAAAAATATCGGATACGATGTTCATCGCCGGGTCTTTGATCGTATACTCAGCGATATCAATATCAAAGTCCGCTTCGCTGTACGCTTTCAAGCATCTCAGCGCAAGCGACGTGTGTATATATTTCGCGTTCAGCGTCGTTAACAAAACCTTCATGGTTCGCCTACCTCTTTCTATGGTCGAGCAAGATGAGTACTATTGTACCGAAAACAACGGCTGCCGTAAATATTTGCCTCGCTGCGCCTCTCAACGGACAACCGAAAACGATTGGCGCCGCAAATAAAAAAGCTCCGTCCCAGCCGAAACGGCCGAACGGAGCTTACTAATAACGATAATGAGTGCTGCTTCTTCAATTAATAAGGCAGAATAAATCCAAATCTATTCTCTAACTTTTATAAAAAGCTGGTCCTTTAACTGCATATCGATGATCGGGAATCTCACTTTCCAGCGTCCGTTTCCAAGGTCGGTTACTTCCCCATCCTCAAAGCCGCGAGGCTTGAACGTGTAATCGCGATCGAAATAAATCAGCATTTGAATATTCTCGCCCGGCAGCATGCGGCGCAATTCATTGCCGATATTGAGCGCCCAGCTTCTAAGATCACCGGAAATCGAGTTGCCATAGGAAAGATATACTTTAGGGTCGATATTGGCGCTAAAGACATACCAGCCCTCTCCGTCGCGCTTGACGTTCCACGAATCGAACGTGACGCGCCCTTGGTCGGTTGAGAGCGACGAGAACTGCTTTGTCATCAAGGCTGTGATGTTCTCCGTCGTTTCACCGACCAGCGTAGCAGGCAAGGACGGCTCAAGGAACTTCACTTTTTCCGGCTTATCCGGAAGCATGCCGTACATAAGAGCCGCATGGCTGACCGAGACGGCAAAGTTCAGGTCGGCCTGCGAATTGTAGCCCGACGTCGTGATGCCGATAAGTTCGCCGTATTCGTTGAAAAGCGCTCCTCCGGAGCTGCCGTGATCGATCGGCGCGCTTGTCTGGTAGAAGGAAACCCCGTCCTCGTATGTAATATTGCTGATCAAGCCCTCGGACACCGTGTTTTGAATGGCAAGCGGACTTCCTATAGCTACCACCTTGTCGCCCTTGCGGGTTCCGTAACCGTATCCGAGGCTAACCTTGTCGAGATCCATCGGCTCTTTTGTCTGGATGATCGCAAGATCCGCTTTCTTATTGATGCCCGCGATACCTTCGATCTCATATTCGTCGCCATAAATCGAACTTGCGGAAGCTTCGATTGCGTCTTCAATGACGTGATAGTTCGTCAAGATCCAACGATCGCCGATTACAATGCCGCTGCCAAATGCTTTATTGGTGGCCAGCAGCACGATGCTTTCATCGTATTTAGCAACAATTTGCTGAGGAGTCATCAGCTTGCGCTTGGCCGCTTCTTCCTTCTCGATTTTCTCATACAGCTTCTCTAAGCGATAACCGGGGGATACGATTCGCACCGCGTTGGCCGCGTTGTCCCATTTCACTTCAGCGCCGAGCGATTCCGCAATAAATCGGGCCGGTACAAAGGTCGTGCCTCCGCGTACGACAGCCGCTTCTTCCATCTTCACCGCTTTGCCGTCCACGATCGCTTGTTTTTTACCGACGGTCAACGTAACGACAGTGCCGTTCGAGCGCCCGATAATCGTCTCTGTCTTCGCTTCCCAAGTAACGGAAGCCTTAAGCGCGTCGAATATCGGTCTCATCGGCACGAAGGTAACTCCGTTTTCCGAGAATGGCGCCGTCGAAAGCGATAACTTTTTATCGTCAACGTACACGGCAATTTGCTTGCTCTTTGCTGCCGTAGACGAGGTCTGCGAAACCGAGCTAGTTGGCGCGGCAAATGCCGTATCCGCTTGGGCGAGCGGCGATAAAAGCAGGCCTGCGGCCAAAATCGGACAAAGCAGCAATTTTACTCCTATTTTTTTCACTGTAGTAGTTCCTCCACTTTTTCACTTAATTACCAGTAAAGAATTGCATGTTATTTTAATGTAACACTCCTTCGGGCTGTTTGTCTATGAAAAGCCGTTTTCATAGATTCGCTGCAAACTCCCCAGCATGCAGCCCGTTTGGATAGAAGGAAAGAGGAAATCATGGTATAGTGAAAAGCAGTGATTCCGCCGTGTCCAAAGCCCGGCGATAATAAGGAGGAGCAAGCGAATTTATGTTAACGATAACCGGCTTCAGCGTAGAATATATTAAAGATCCTTTCGGCATCCTGCCCGGCAAACGGTACGAGTTCCTAGTCGACATCGAAATCGACGAAGAGGACGAGCTTTATTCCGAGAAAGGGATTTACATCAGAGCGTTATACAGCGTGGAAGAAAGCGGCGGACGAGTCGTCAAGCACGAGCTGATCGAGAAGGAAACCGAACGCCGGCTCGACTTCGAGCTGGAGGACGAGGAAGAAAGCGAGCTTGCTGCTTTTTGCGAGGAGCATTACGGCGAAGCAGAGAAATAAGCATTTTCCAGAAAATTTAAAAAGACATGCACGGCATTGTACATTGCCTGCATGTCTTTTTTACATAGGACGTTCTACAAAGGAATCCGGTAAGCGGAGTGCTCTTCGATAATATGCTCCCCTTGATTGAACACCCACCTGAACAAGAAACGATCCCCTTTGTAGCCGGTTCGGCTGCGAATATCGGGCATGATGAACGTTTCGAAATGTTCGCGGATCGCTCTCTCGATGTCAGACAGCCGCTCCAGATTGGCAACTTGCTTTTCCTTCGCCTCTTCCTCGGTTTCCGACGTCTGCCTATAGTAGGCGATGCCGATTTCCTCGTCCGTCATCAACTGCGGAAGCGGGGTTCCCGAACCGCGAAAAACCTCAATTACTGTATCGTTCCAATCCTTCATCAAATTCATTGTAATTTCCGTCATTAAAGCTTCATTCCTTTCTACCAATTGGAACCGCCGGAGGAGTTGCCGCCTTTGTTCGAGTCCCCACCATTGCTCGAGCCCCAAGAGCTTCCCCCAGAGGAGTTACTGCCTCCTGAGCCCCAGTTGGAGCCACCGGAGGATTGCTGCTGCCTCGCCATAGCCTCCCGGCGCTCTTCCTCCTCGGCCGCCCGGTAATCCCTGTTCATTTGCTCTACAATTTTATGAAGACCGGCCATTTCGCTGATCGCTTGCGCGTACATGCCGGCGGCGATCATCTGCTGCGTATGCTGGCTGAGCGAGCCGAAGTTATTGTCGTAATGGTGGCGGTTAATTCTCGAACCGGCACGGCGATACACCTTGTCGTACATTGCCTGCGCTTCCCGCATTCGCCGCTCGGCGTCTCTTTTCTCCTCCAGCTTGCGGTTCACTTGGCTTTGCAGCGACAGCACATCGCCCTCGAAATGCCGCAACTCCGCTTCCAGTTCGTCTAGCCAAAAAGGAGGCGTCCGCAACCAAGCGGTAAGCTTATTATACGATTCTTCGATCACCGTGGAAGATTGCCGCCAGCCGTCGTTCCAAGGCAGTGATTCCCGCTTCGCTAGCAATATCGTTCGTTCAAACTGCTTCTGCAGCTCGTCAGTCTGCCGTTTGATCCGATTCAGTCTATCGTCCAGCTCCTGGAACAGCCGTCCGCAATCGGCTATCGTCTCATCGGCGGAACGGCTTTCGGCCATAAGGACATCAAGCAGTTCCCGAGCACGGTCATATTGCTGCTCCTCGTCGCCGCTTAACCGCTTCAACTCTGGCAACGACATCTCCGCTTTGCGAATATTTCGCCCCATCCTCTCGTAGCTCTCGAACGTTTGCTGCCAGTGACCTGGCGCATATTGACTGCGTATGCGGCCCCAATGCCCTTCCAGCGAAACAGCGTTTTGAACATACGAAACCTGCTTAGAATCCAAGTAGCCGATATCCTTGCCGTTCAACTGCTTCAGCTCAGCCTGCCGGTTTGCCACAGCAATCGCTTCGCCCAACAAACGGTCGGCTTCGGCAGCCAGAGAGGCTACTTCGTCCAAAAAGCCCGCTTGGAGCTTCGAATAAAGCTCCTCTATCGCAGCCCGCGCTTCTTCAATTAACGCATAAGGATTTAGACGCGCGACCGCTTTGCCGATCTGATGCTCTGCGGTAATCCGCACAATCTGTTCTCTGCAATCAGCTGCAACAGCCGGCATCGACCGGTATTTATCCAAATAGCCGGCGATGGCAGCAATTTGCCCGTTCAGCTTCTCGCTATCCTGCCATGCCTTTGAAGCGGTCGCATTGCCTGCGATCGGATCGAATACCTCCTGCTTGTCGGCCTCCTCCAACTTACTACCGAGCCTCTCCAGCTCTTGGTAGACAGCCGTAAAAGGAAAAGACGTCGCAGCTTTCGCTTCCTCAATTCGCTTGCGCATTTCCGGAAGCAAAAGATGAAGCTCATCGGTTGTCTTCCTCACGTTGACATCGGCTTCCACGATGAGGTTGATTTCCACGCGCAATTCCGAAAGCCGTCCTTGCGCCGCATCCAGCTCGTTCTTCAGCGATTTGGCCGCCGCATTCAGCTTGCCGTATAAAAGTGGAGAAATTCGCATCATTTCTGCGCCACTTCGCAGCTGATTGACGGATACTAGCAGAGCGTCAAGTTCCCGATCCAGCGACGTGACGAGTCGTTCCGTCTCTCCCATGACAAGGCCGACGAAGGGCTTCAGTTCGCCTGACGCCCGTTCCACCTCTACCATTAGCACGCCGATGCGCGTTTTTTGGTTCGACAGACGCCGCGTCAGTATCGCCGATACAATCGCCGCGGCTAAAATAGCGGCGGCTGCAGCGATTACCGCCAACCACGTAAGGATCTCGCGTAACGGAATCGTAACAGCCGGCGGTGTCGAACCGACTTGACCGTCCGTTCCCGACATACCTCCGGCACCTGATCCGTTCTTTCCCGGAACTTCTCCTTGACCGGGGGCGTGTTCAGCTGTTGGCGCTTTTCCTGCCGAAGGAGCAGATGGCTGATCGGGCTGTTTAACCGGCGGCTCCTCAGGCAATTTCAAGCCGTTCACTGCTTTCATCAGCGAAAGAGCCGCGCCTGCGAAATCGCCTTGCTTCGCAGAAGGAATAAAGTGTCGATTGACAAGCTCGTTCAGCTTTGATTCTCCAACGTTGCCATTGCCGTCATAATCGTCGGGCAGCTCATCGATTGCTGACTGTAGCGCCGGATTGTGAAAATTCATTTCGATTCGGCGCTCGCTTTTAGCCAGAACAAGGAGGACGTCGCTGTCCGCCATTTCCCACGCCTTGTGGACACGTGTGGCGAACACAGCGGAGTCCTCGCCGTTCAAACTGTTCACCGACAGTAAATAAAATTGAAATTGGCCGGCCTGTGCGGCTTTTTCAAGCTCCGCCAGCTTGTCGTCGTCTATCATTTTCGCGCCGTCCTGTATGAAGCCTTTTCCTTTGTCAGGTACGGCTGCGGCAAAAACGGCATGCGCGTTCGTCCATACCAGCAGTGCCAGCGCAATTGTCAGAACGCCTAACCACCTTTTCAACCTCAAACGCTTTCCCTCCCAATCGAGCGGACAATTATCGCTATTTACGTTAGTTTACGACAGGATTCGGCCTCGAGCAAATAAAAAGAGCGGGGCGTTAACGCCACCATAATGAATTCCGTTCGTGCATATATATGAATCGATACTTCTAAAATGCAAAGGATGATTGCACATGCTGGACCGAAACAAAATCCGTACAGCGCTGGATCAGCTTGCGGACGAACTGCTGCTGCGGCAATCGCCGGACGGCGCATGGCGGCTCTGCTTCGACTCGGGCACGATGTCCGACTGCTATTATATCGTGACGCAGCGGCTTTTCGGCCATGCCGACGAGACGCTAATCCGCCGAATAACGGACCGAATCCTTTCCCGCCAATATGCAAACGGCGCATGGAAGGTTTATCCAGATGAACAGGACGGCAATCTGGACGCCACTGTCGAAGCATACTATGCGCTTCTATGCTCCGGTTATTACCAGCCGAATCATCCGAGGCTTGCGAGCGCGAGAAACTTTATACTCGAAAAAGGCGGCCTCGCAGCCGTACAATCGATGCTGACGCAAGCACTGCTCGCCGCCACCAGCCAAGCGGAGTGGCCGAAATCGCTGCGCATTCCGCTGGAAGCCTTTTTCTCCGATCCGCCGCCGCTCGACATCTTCTCGTTGTCGGGCCATGCCCGCGTTCATCTGGTGCCCGTGCTGATCATGGCGAACGAATCGTTCTCCGCCTCCTTTCCCGGCATGCCCGATCTTTCCAACCTATATGCGGATGAAAGCAGCGGAAAAAGCTTTCAAAGCGACTCAACATGGATCGCCGCGCTGCTCGGTTTAATCGAGATGCTCGGCGTGGCCGCCCTGCTTCCTTCCGGCGGGGACGCGGCAAAGCGGCGGGCGCTGCAGTTTTTGTTCGACCGCATGGAGCCGAACGGGACGCTGCTTACCTACTCGACCGCGACGATGCTGATGATGCTGGCTTTGCTGTCGCAAAACTATTCGCCTTCTTCTCCCGTTATCACGAACATGTCCGCCGGCATTCGCTCGCTGCTTTGCCACGGCCAGCCGCATATTCAAGTGGCTTCCTCTGAAGTTTGGGATACGGCTTTGCTGGCCTCCGCGATGCGCTCCTCCGGCCTGCAGCCGAATACCGCTCCGCTTGAACGGGCCGGCGCCTATTTGCAGGCTAGGCAGCAGTGGAGGCGCGGCGACTGGGCGCGGCGCGCACCGAACGCGGAGCCGGGCGGATGGGGCTTCTCAGACGTCAATACGTTATATCCGGACGTTGACGACAGCGCAGCTGCGCTTCGGGCGATACGTCCGTATGCCGACCGCTCCTCTTCACAGCAAGAGGATTGGCAGCGTGGCTTGAGCTGGGTGCTCGCGATGCGCAATAAAGACGGAGGATGGCCCGCTTTCGAGCGGGAGGGCGATCCGCTGCCGATCCAGTTTTTCGCCTTTGAAGGAGCAAAGGATATCGCGCTCGATCCGTCGACACCCGATTTGACCGGCCGAACACTGCTTTTTCTGGTGCAAGAGCTCGGCGTATCGGTCAACAACAGCTGGATTGAGCGAACGGTGCAGTGGCTCCTTTCACAGCAGCGGCCCGACGGCAGCTGGTACGGAAGATGGGGCATCTGCTACGTTCACGGAACGGGGGCTGTCGTGCAAGCGCTGCTTGCCGCAGGCGTCGCCGATGATCATCCAGCGATTCGCAAAGCAGTCAAATGGCTCACTCGCATCCAGAATGAAGACGGGGGATGGGGTGAATCCTGCCTAAGTGATAAGAAAAGAGTCTATATTCCGCTTGGCGTGAGCACGATTTCGCAAACGGCTTGGGCGCTCGACGCCTTGACCGCCGCGCTGCCCAAACCGACAAAGGAACTGGAGAAAGGCGTGCAAGCGCTGCTTTCGCTGCTAGAGCGGGGAGCGCGGGATCCGGCCTATACGTATCCGACCGGCTCCGGTCTGCCGGGGAGCGTCTACATCCATTACGCCAGCAATAATTACACCTGGCCCATGTTTACGCTGTCTTCTATTCTAGCCAAATACAGCTAGGGCGTGTCTGAAACCCGTTCAGTGGCACCTTTCACCGCCTTTCCGCCCCTGCTTCGTTCTGTTTGCTTGACGTACCCCCGGTACGCCTTCACAAACGCGCCTTGCATGGAACGAAAATTCGGCAAAACTTGCTGTCCTCAGAGTTATCAGACACGCCTTAGTCGAACGAGGTACGGCGGTTAACCGATTTGCTGCAAAAAAAAAAGCCATAGCCGTAAAGGCTATGACCATTTTTGCTGAAATTCGGCAACCGCCGCGTAATGGGTTGTATATGACTGCGTCAAGCCTCGATAGATCGGCACCAGCTCCCGGTACATATCCGCGCTGCGACCATCGGGCTGATGGATATGCGAAGCCCCGACCATGCCCGACACCGCGTTAATAGAATCGATCTCTCCAAGAGCGTATAGACCGAGAATGACAGCGCCGAGGCAGGAGCTCTCCACGCTCTCCGGCACATGAAGCTCGCAATCGAAAATATCGGCCATCATTTGCCGCCACAGCTCGGACTTCGCGAATCCGCCCGTCGCATGCACTCGCTTCGGTTTGCCGATGGTTTCCTCCAGCGCTCCGAGCACTTCGTGCAAATTGAAAATAACGCCCTCCAGCGCCGCCCGCACCATATGCGCTTTCTGATGGCGAAGATTTAGCCCGAAATACGAGCCTCTGGCGTTGGCGTCCCATAACGGCGCCCGTTCTCCCGAAAGATAGGGGTGAAACAGCAGGCCGTCGGAGCCCGGATTCACTTGCCCTGCCAGCGCCGTCAGCCGTTCGTAAGCATCCTCCCCGCCCTTCGCAGCCTCTGCTTGCTCCAATTCGCCGAGCTGGTCGCGCACCCACCGGAATATCATGCCGCCGTTATTGACCGCGCCTCCAACCACCCACAACTCGTCAGTCAGCGCATAGCAGAATGTGCGCTCCAAGCGATCCGTCGCCGGGCGATCCGTTACCGCCCGTACGGCGCCGCTTGTGCCAATCGTCACGGCGACGACGCCCGGCTCAATGGCGTTCACACCCAGGTTGGACAACACGCCGTCACTGGCTCCGACGACAAAAGGCGTCGCAGGAAGCAGCTTCATCCGATTGGCGTAGGATTCCTTCATGCCCGTTAAGGCAAAGGTTGTCGGAACCGGCTTCGACAGCCTGTCGGGCGTTACGCCAGCGAAGCGCAGCGCTTCTTCATCCCAATCGAGCCGCTCCAAATTGAACATGCCGGTAGCCGAGGCGATCGAGTAATCGATCACGTATTCGCCGAACAGCTTGAAAAATATATATTCTTTAATCGAAATAAACTTAAAAGCGCTTGCAAACAACGCCGAATGATCATTACGCAGCCACACCAACTTCGAAAGCGGCGACATCGGATGCACCGGCGTGCCCGTTCTTCTATAAATGGCGTGTCCATTCCATTCGTGCTTGATCGTTTGCGTCCATGCGGCACTGCGATTGTCCGCCCAAGTGATGGACGGCGTCAATAAACCGCCGTTCCGGTCGATAGCGATGACGCTGTGCATAGCCGAACTGAAAGAGACGCAAGCGATTTCTTCCGGAGACGCGCCGCTCTCCTCTACGACACGGCTAATGGTCTCTATAACCGCCTCAGCGATTTCATCGGGGTCCTGAACAGCGGCCGAGGGCTCCGGCGAGTGCAGCGGATAGCCGATTCCATGCGTTGCCACGATGCTACCTGTCTTGGTATAAAGCACAGACTTCGTGCTTGTCGTTCCGATATCGACGCCAATTACATATTTCGTTCCCGTTTTCAAAGCGAATTCTTCCCCCTAAGCCAGCTCTAGTCTGCATTGCCGAAGTTGCTTTCGTTTGTAATCCCTTTCATCCTCTTTACGATACATGGGTTTCGTTTATTGTGCAAATCGTTATCGTATTGTTGTATACTTCGGACAGATAGCAATGAAAGAGAGGAATTCAACAATGCCACAGCTATTATTCAGAGGAGTTGAGCCGCAACGGCTCGCGGAGGTCAGCGAAGAGCTTGTCCGCGAACTGGCGGACATCTGTGAATGCGGAACCGACAATTTCACAATTGACTGCATCATGACCGCAGCGGTTTACGGCGGAACAGTTGGCGGGGGCTCCTTCCCTTTCGCCGAGATCGGCTGGTTCGAGCGGGGAACGGCAACGAGAAACCAATTCGCCGAAGCGGTGACCCGCAAGCTGAGGGAAGCTGGCGTTAATGAGTTGGAAATCGCTTTTCGCGTTTATCGCGAAGACAGCTATTATATCGACGGCAAGTCTTGCGAATAGCTGACACGTCAAGCAGAAAAACGCCGTGTGAAACGGAGCGGCAAAAAAAGCTCGGCATTGCAGACCGTCTATGGCGGTCCGATGCCGAGCTTTTCATTAAGGCGAAGCTGATAATGATGCTCCGTTATTATTTTTATTGTTTGCCAGCCAGTGCTATCCCTTTTAACAAATCAGACCGCTTTATCGTTCGACTTCGCTTTACAGGCTTTGCAAATGCCTTGGAAATCGAGACGATGATCGGTAACCGTAAAACCGAACTCCGCTTGCACGCGATTCTCGAGCGGCAGCAGCCAGTCCTCTTTAATTTCCTCAACCGTTCCGCACTTCGTGCAGATTAAATGATGGTGATGGTGGGCTTGGTCGTTGCTGCGCAAATCAAAGCGGGCGGCCCCGTCGCCGAAATTAACTTTTTCGACGATATGAAGCTCACTGAGAAGCTCCAGCGTCCGGTAAACAGTAGCCAATCCGATCTCGGGATACTTCGGCTTTATGAGCAAAAAAACGTCTTCCGCGCTTAAATGATCTTTTTCATTTTCCAGAAGCACGCGAACTGTGGCTTCCCTTTGAGAGGTAAGCTTGAAGCCTTTGGTCTTCAGCTTCCGATTGATAGTTTCGAGCTGCTCATTCATATTCAAAGCAATCACCTGTCTTCCTGTCCTACTTGTTTATAATGATTATAATCTAGTTACGATTATAATCGAAAAATCTCAACAGGTAAACAGTTTTCATTGACGTTCTTCATAAAGCCCTTTCCATACCCGATTTTTGTTATAATGGCGAAGGCAGTATCATCTAGCAGAAGGAGGAGCCGGAATGAAATGTCCGTTATGCGGAGAACAAAACGGCTGCGGAATGACAAGCGGGGAAGCTCCCAAGCAATGCTGGTGTGTAGAGGAACGATTTCCGGAGTGGCTGATCGAATCGGTGCCGCAGGAGCAGAAAGGAAAAAGCTGTATTTGCCAGTCTTGTCTCGCTAAAGCACAGGCTCGGATTATCGAATAAAAGGCAGCCTTCCTACGCATTGGAGGGCTGCCTTTTCGCTTTATCCGGCAGTTTGATAAAAACGGCCAGCAGCGCTGATATGATGGAAAGTCCGGCGAACAAGTAAAAAAGCAAAGCGTCCTGCTTGACGATCAGGGATGCGATTGGAGGACCAAGTGCAACGCCGATAAACCTGGCGCTGCTATAAAGCGACGTAATCGTACCGCGCTCTTTTTTCTCAATGCCTTCGGTAATGAGAGCATCCAGGCTGGGAAGCGCGAAACCGATGCCTGCGCCGCTTGCGAACATAAGCGTCAGCAGAAAGACAATGCCATTCGTATTCACAAGACCGCAAATGAGCATCGCAGCCGCCGTTAGAACCGCACCGCCTCCGGCAAGCAGTTTCATGCGAGTCTTGTTCTCCCCGACGATTTTCCCCGCGGCATAAGAGGCCAAGCAAATCGCCATTAATGGAATGGCCAGCAGAACCCCTTTCCAGATGCCGTCGATACCGTAATCGTCTTCTAAAACCGACGATAAATAATAAAGAAAGCCGAACATAATAAACATGATGAAGCAGCCGATCGCAAAAATCGCATACAGCCATCGGCCTTCCTGTTTCAATATTTTCTTTACGTTTCGAATAAACGTTTTTACAGTCATCTGCTTGCTGTCCGACTCTTTGGACTTCTTTTTCGGAGCATGCACAAAAAAGCCGACGGCAGCGATCGACAGCAGACAAATAACCGGAATTATCGCAAGCGGAAGAAACCAAACGACTAGAGCAAGCGCCGAACCTAGAATAGGGCTAACGACCTTTCCGAAGGTGTTAGACGTCTCGATCATACCCAACCCGCTGCTGACCTCCTCCTCGCTGTCGAACATGTCGCCCACCAACGGCAGCACGATTGGAAATGCGCCCGCTGCTCCAATGCCTTGAATAAACCGTCCAACGAGAATAAGCGCATAGGCGTGCTGTTCCAACAGCCAAGCGGACAGTCCGGAGACCAATCCGCCTACCGCGGCAAGCGAAAGGCCTATTATTATAATTAGCTTACGGCCAAACCGATCCGATAAGTAGCCGGCAACGGGAATACAGAGAATCGATATCGCGGCATATACCGTAATAATAAGGCTGGATTGCATAGCCGATATTTTCAGTTCTTTCCTCATAAGCGGAAGAACCGGTATCAGCATCGAGTTGGCAAGCGTCATAATTAACGGAATGGATGCCAAAGCAGCCAAATCCAACTTTTTCTTGTCCTTCAAGAAGGCTCACCTTTTCTCCGCTTTGTTTGACCCATCGTATAATCTCTACAATTAGCCTGCAAAGCATCCTTGAAGTCTTCTGTAAAAAAAAGGATGGACGAAGCCGTCCCCGTTTTCCGGTTCACAGCCCGCCCACCAGCTCTACATTCGCAAAAGTTTCTCCCAGTTTCGCCTTGTCACCAAAAATACCGCTGATCTGATTAAATCCCGCTTTAGTCCAAAATCGAAGCTCCGACCAATTTTGTAGCGACACGTTCACCCGCAGCTCTTGATACTCCATCCTGCGGGCAAGGGACAGCAGCTGTTCGATTGCTTGCCGTCCTAAGCCTTGCCGCTCGCTATCCCAGTCGAGACATAAAAAAGTAATATACATCGAACTCGGCATTGGATATCCATGGTAGATGCTAATAAAACCGATTAGAGGGTCAGCGGCCTTATGCCGAATGGTCTGAATGCGAAAGCGAACCTGAAGGCCATCGGCAGGTAAAATGCCGTTATGAAAGCTATTGTGCACATAGCTCGGATCACAGTGACCTCCCTCCAGTTCGCGCCCGGCAAAGTTTGCCGAGTAAAGCTGCTGTGCCTCGTTAATATCCGATTCATTCATATCTTCGATCGTAAGATCCGAGGTCGTCCATTTGGACGGAATAAGTTTAATCATCGCCAACATTCCCCTTTGTCGCGCGTATCAAGCGGATTACCGAACAGCGGCGCTGCAAATTTACGCTTTGCCGCGTCCGATGCTGTCATTTCCCGGGAAAAGCATGCCCGCTCGTTTCTGTTTTCCGGCGTCCTAGCGGATATAAATAAAAGAACAGCAAGGCCAACAGCAGCGCCGCGATCGGTATGACACTTAGCATCGAACGAAATCCCCATACCGCTTCGGCGGTCTGTACCGGCGTATCCTTCACATAATTCGTCCATTCCAAAATCGCGCCGGACACAATCGCCTGCAGTGAAACCCCGAAGCGAACGATAAAACCGTTCATGCCGAAGTACATCCCTTCGCGTCGCTGGTTCGTCCGTTTCTCATCCTCGTCGATAACCTCAGAGAGTACGATCTCCAGCAGCACCATCAAACCGGCTAATCCGATGCCGACCAATCCAGCTGTCACGGCGGCAGCCCCAACGCTTGTAACGAACAGAAACGGCGCCATGGCCACCATATAACAGCATATAGCCGCCAATATCGTTTGCCTTGGACCCCAGCGCTGCACCAATCTTCCCCACAGATAGACGCAAGGTATGGCGACCACAAAGATAGAACCAAGCAAAATGGTGCTGCTTAGATCATCAGAGGAGCCGAGCACATATTTGGCATAGAAAGGAATCATTGCAGGCAGCATTGCGAACGTGAATTGAACAAGAAAACTGCCGATAACAAAATAAACAAACGCTTTATTTTTGAAGGTATAGGAAACCGCCTCTTTAAACTTAAAGGTCGCCTCCGGCGCCGTTCCCCGCTCCTTGCTTCCTTTTAACATGACGATAAAGAACAGTAAAGCTATGGCTCCGAAAATCGCGCCCATTGGCCCCCAACCTAAGCTTCCGTATACGACCGGAGGGAGCGCTACCCCGATGATCATGCCGATAATGCCAAACATTTGCCGCCAAGAGGCCACCGACGCCCGTTCCTTAATCGTGGTGAACAATTCTGGGAACAAAGCTGAATAATTAAGCACGACCATGACGAACAAAATATCGTAAGCAAGAACGATGCCGAGAAAATACCAAAACAACGTCATCCCTTCGCCAACCGGAATCCAAATAGCGGTAAACAACGCGACAAGCGGCACCATGCCGAACATCATGTAAGGCACTCTTCTGCCCCAGCGTGTTTTCGTCCGGTCGGATACATACCCGAACAGCGGGTTCAGAAGCGCATTAACGACTCCATGAATGACCATTGCGAGACTGATCAAATACGGCCTTACGCCAAGCACGTCGACATAATAGAACAAAACAAATGCAGCAAAAGCTTGCGCGATCAAATTGACGGACAAATTACCCGAACTGTACGCCAATTTTTGCTTCAGACTGGCTTCCGGCTTTTCCGGCATCATCAACTTCACTCTCCCAAAAGGACGGCTGATAAATATCTATTCCATCTTACTTGAATATGCTTGAATATTCTAGCAAAATTGTAAATCCTCCTTTGTATGAGAAAGCCGTTCAGTACCTATCCGATTCACAAACTCAAAGTCAGCCGACCGGCTTCACCATCCGCATGTAAAGATGGCCGCTTAGCGTAAGCTCTCCGTCTTCGCTATAGCCTTGTTTCGAATACAGCGCATGCGCCCGGTCATTATATTGCTCCACGATTAGCGAGACGAGCGAGTAGCCTTCTTGCAGCGCCTTAGCCTCGAACGCAGCCATCAGCTTTTTGGCGATACCCTGTCCTTGATATCTTCCGTCCACAGCGATCGAATCCAAATAAAATTCGCCCGGTCTCGTTTCCGGCGTAATGGTATGCTCTCTGCCCGTTTCTTTTTTAATACGATCTATAAAAGGAGCGTCTAGACTCTCCACCTTGTCTCCACCGTAGCAAAGCAGCATGCCTGCTGCAACCCCGTCGCTTTCGAATACAATCATGTTGCGATAGCTGATCCGATTATTTTCCTGCACATAAAATTCCTTCAGTATGTTCATCGCCTCAGCCTCGTCTTCTACGCCCGCCAGCGAGCAGGCAATCGAACCGATGGCATCGTGCAGCAAAGGCATAACTTGCTCGATATCTTCTTTTAAAGCCGGTCTTATCATATCTGTATCCCTCCGTTAATCTGGCTGTTATGCTATTTTATCGCATTGCGGTCTCTTCTATAAAGAGGAATTCGCCTTCATCCTCGATCCCTTTGAACAGCAGCTCAAAACCGACATCAGTGCTTGACTATAAGTGAGGGAAGCGCTGCGAGTCAGAGGGTTCTTCCGATCGCCATTAAAGCCTGATTCCTTTATTATATTGAAGTTTGCGGTAGGAATCTTGCTTTAAAAGCGACCACTGCCGTTTCTCCAGAATCCCTCTGCCCCTTCGCTACTCTCTTCTTTCCGTCAAGAACTGATTGATGCAGCACCCAAAAATCAACATTAATATTTAATATAGCCAAATAAAAAATCGAGATCAAACATTATTCGATCTCGATTTATGAAGTTCTTATTTTGGGGGACAAGTCTCGCTAGCAATCTTGTAATATAATGGTATACTCGTCATATTCAGTACATAATAGAAAGGTGAAAACCATGATCTACTATTTTGATGCTATGGAGCAATTTACAGATGGCTTGTGTGATCAATATATCGACAGACTCCCGCTTGAAAGGCAGCAGAAAGTCCGTCGATATAAACGCCTTATTGATCAGAAATTAAGCATCATTTCTTACTTAATTCTGCAACATGGTTTGCGCAGAGAATATGGCATAGACGAGCAGGTACACTTCGGATATAAGGATAATCATAAACCTTATTTACTTGATTACCCGCACATTCATTTTAATATTAGTCATTGTGAATGTTGTGTTGCGGTAGCGATCTCCTGCAGCGAAATCGGTATTGATGTTCAAAACATGATGGACTACGATGATAAACTTGCTTCTTACGTCTGCAGCAAACAAGAAATGGAACAATTAACGATAGCTGACGATCCAGGTATTCTGTTTATTAAGTACTGGACACTTAAAGAAAGCTATCTCAAGATGAAAGGTACTGGTGTCACGGATCATATGAGCAATTATGATTTTTCTGAAGCATCAACTCCAGGTTTCGAACAATTTAACCTCAGATTTCATATCCTCCATCATCCGCAATACATCATGAGCACCTGTTCAGTCGAACATCATCTGATAATGCAGCCGCTGAGGCTTATGGACTTCACCTCATGAAGTATTGGAGTTACCGAACCGACGTTATAGGACTCATCGGTTCAGGCTCCTCCTTTGTCAGTTCTCTAAGTCAAAAGCGATATTTCAGAAGGCTTCTGTTCTAAGATGGATTCAAGCTGTAATTAATAAATGCACTTACTATCGCGCAGCAGCCAAACAAGATAAACCAGCCTGCCCATCGATTTCGCTGTCTTTTCTGCCTGCTGGTCACAATTCCAACAATCCCGGCCAATAAGACGAGTACAGCTACGCTGGTTCCAACAATCCATCCTGGTTCCATACAGTTAACCTCCTCACGGTATCATCTATCCTTTTTGAATAGTGAAGGAGCCGCCTCTTACTTCAGCTTCAAAGCTGCTTCCTCCATCTTTATAAACGAGTACGTCTTGAGTTTTCTCCAGTGGAAAATCGCTCTTATACGGACCTGACACCTTCTTGAAACGAAGGGTAAAACCATCATTCTCTGGAATCGATATGACAACTGGTCCTGCTGTTGATACTGAACGAATTCGTGTCAGCATCGTTGATGATCTAACCATAAGACCTCGTCCTGACGTATGTGCGTCAAGTTCTGTGTAACTGCCATACAGATCGATCTTAGAGGAGATAGCGCGAATATACAGCGTATGACAGGTTATAGACTCACCCCTCACGGGACTTCCTACTGTATGAAGCTCTAGTTCTTCGATCGTACCTGACAGCTGCACGCTGCCTGATGTTGTGTTGCATTTACAGCGATCTGCATTCAGATTCACTATCTCAAGATGTCCTCCTGATGAAATCAGCGACAAGGATTTCAACTGAGCTTTAGGAAGATATACCTCCAAGACTGTATTGCTAAAATGAAGACCTAGCTTAAATGCTCTCTTACGCCCGTCTACAATAGACAGTCTCCCGCCTATAACTTCAACATGGAAGAGTTTTGCCTCCGATAATTTCCCATTTGTCAGTTGAATAATTCGAATCTCGTTGCTTTCACTAGGCAGAATTCGAACATGACCCGTCAACCAGTCAACGGAGACATCTGTTATCGTTTCTGTGATTCGTTGTTGCTTTTGAATAGATAACTTGTGATTTGCATGCACATCCATACACTCCTAGCATTTCCTTTTGAATATTCATCCTTATTCAATCTCCATGCGGTTCACAGTATTCATGAGATTGAGAATAATCATTACACCAATTGCGACGATAATCAGTAAGATCAACATTAATATAGTATCGTTGCCAAAGCTTCCGATAACGGCATTACCAAACAATGCACACAGAATAAAGGAAGCTACAATTGTCGTCGGTATCGACTTCTGAATGAAGCCAATACGCATGGCGATCAAACTTATTCCATTTACACAAATGGATAATACGATAATGATCTTCAACATGGAGAATAATAAATCTAGCGTAAGGGAGTCGTTTACGATCGGTGAGATGGATTCTGTAAGCCAAAATAGTAGAAAAGGAGGTATGTTACATAGAATCATAGCTGTTGTCGTAAAACCCATCACAATAGCCAATTTTGAGAGCAGCCATTCCTTGCGATTAATGGGATATGAGAATAGAAGCAGTAATTTTTTCCCCGAATACTCTTCGATCACAAACCTGGCGTACATAACGGCTGATAGAATAGAAAACATAATCATGCTAATAATGGCCGTGAACAAAAAGATATTCGGGTATTTTTGAAAATCAACTTCATTCTCCACTTTTGCTACATAAGAAATAAAGTAGATGAATCCAACTAGAACCATACATATGATTAGACTTGCACTCATATAGGCACGCATGCGATTTCTTCTAATTTCCAACTTCATCAGCTTAAGCAAGTTCATGACCTCCGCTCATCATTCCGAAGAAATACGCCTCCAAACCGCTCGGATATTGTTGCTTAATCTCTTCAAGCTTCATCTCACGAACGACCCTGCCTTGTGCAATTATGCCGACTGTATCAGCGATATGCTCAATCTCCGATAAAATGTGGCTCGATAGAAGAATCGTCATCCCTTCCTGATGAGTCAGGTTCAACAGTAACTCTCTTATGTCACGGATCCCCATCGGATCGAGTCCATTAAGCGGTTCATCCAAGATTAATAATTCGGGCTGATGAATTAAGGCTCTTGCGATCGCGAGGCGCTGACGCATACCAAGTGAGAATTTCGAGACTGGCTGATCACCAGTATTTACGAGCCCTACCTTCTCGAGAACCTCTGTAATATTTACATCTTTCATGCCCATATAAGCCAGGTGCAATGTCATATTCTCTTCTGCCGAGACCTGTTCAAAAAATACAGGAACCTCGATTAAGCTGCCGACACGACGAAGTACTTCATCTCTGTTCACCGTAACATCCATCCCCAAGACGGTTGCCTTCCCTGCTGTCGGATGCAATAGTCCGGTCAAGATCTTCATAACCGTAGTCTTCCCTGCGCCATTGCCGCCTAGAAACCCATAGATTGTTCCCTTATTGACCGTCATTGTGCAGCCCCGAATGACCTCGACGCCGGAAAATGTCTTGACTAGCCCTTCCGTCTTGACAGCAATGTCACTGTTCATCCTGTGCATAGCCTCCGATATCAGAATGGCGCTCAACAATCTTCTGAATTAACTGATCGCTGACAATGTCCGCACCCAACTGACGCATCATCTGCTGCAGAAATTGGAGGCGACTCGTTGTTTCTGCCAGCTTGCGACCAAACAGCAACGGGTTGATCCATATATTCACGAGCAGCATAAATACTTCAGCGCATTCAATCGGATACTCCGTTGTAATCGATCCATCCTCTCTGCCATCCATCATAATCTGTGCAATAATAGGAGCGTCGTTCTTTACGCCTTCTTTGATGCCCATCACAACAAACTGTGGATTTTTAAGCTGAGTACTCAATACACCGTCGATCGAATGCGCATCTTGATCTGCCACAATATTCTCCAAGATACTAGCAAGCTTCTCACGCGCACTTGGTGCTTGTGTGTTGCGAATTAAATTCTCAAGCATCTGTGCGGCATAGCTAAACTGTTGTTCCATTACCGCATCCAATATATCCTCTTTTGATTTGAAATGATGATAGATGGCTCCCTTAGACATTCCCAATTCATCAATAATGTCTTGAATACTCGTTTTCTCAAAACCCCTTTCCGTAAATAATTTTGCTGAAACCGATAGGATAAGCCCAAGCGTTTGTTCTGGATATTTATTTCTAGCCATTCGAATGCTCCTTTAAGATACCAACCGTTGGTATGTATAATAATGGATAAAGTTTCCTTTGTCAACGTACAGCTAACAATTACTTTTTTTGGATATTGTAAACGCTTGGCAGCACTATACTTTCTGATCTCACAACATTCGGATTCGCTCACTCATGGCAGTTATCCTATTTTCTCGCATTGCGGTCTCTTCTATCATGCTATAATCTAGAGCAGGTGATTAAGAAATGAAGAGAACTGAAACGAATAATGGACAACGGGCGAATGCCGTCCCGTATGCTTATTTCAAAAGACCATACGGCATCACAAACAAAAATATAGCTCCCGCCCCGGCTGCCGACGTCAGAACGAGCGTCCACTTAATCCCTGATGGAGATGCGGACGCCTACTATTTTCGGGCGCTGGAGTCCCGGGGCATACGCTTGAACGAAAAACAAATCGCTGCCGTCCGCCACGGGGACGGCCCATTGCTGACACTTGCGGGAGCCGGCTCGGGCAAAACATCCGTCCTAGTCTGCAGGGCCGGATACTTAATGGCTGTCAGGGGGATCTCTCCGCGACATATGCTGCTCATGACCTTTTCTAAAAAAGCGGCGGAAGAAATGCGCGAGCGAATCGGCGAACTGCCAGGCATCGCCCCCGATACAGCCGGACAAATCGAAGCGCGTACCTTCCATTCGTTCTGCTTGCTGCTGTTAAGAAGAAACGGCTATAAGCATGCGATATTAGGTGAAAGCGGACGAAAGCAGCTCTTTTTCAAAAAACTGCTCAGACAGCGCAATTTACATGATTCGTACCAGCCGGAAACGCTCATCACCGTACTTTCCGCCTATAAAATGGAATTGATTGAGCTCAAGGACATGCCCGATTCAACCGAAGAAGAGCGGGACATGAAGCAATTGTTCGAAAGCTACGAGGCCTGGAAGCGGGACGAGCATTTATTGGACTACGACGATATGCTGCTGGAAGCTTACCGCTTGCTTCGCAGTGACGAGACGCTGCTGGGCCAGCTGCGCGGCCGCTTCCGGTACATCATGATCGACGAGTTCCAGGACACCAACCACGTTCAGCACGAGCTGGTCAAGCTGCTCGCCGAACCTCGGCTTAATCTGATGGCGGTCGGCGACGACGATCAAACGATTTACTCATTCAACGGCGCCCGGAATGATTATATTTTAAAATTTGAAAGCCATTTTGCAGGAGCCCGCAGCGTCGTTCTGGACGTCAACTACCGATCCGGTTCGGGTATCGTCGGTCTCGGCAACGCCATTATACGCCATAACAAACAAAGAAGGAACAAACGACTGCAAACCGCTAAGCCTCACGGCACTCCTCCCGTTTTCGCCCGCCCTGGCAATACGGACGATGAAGCGGAGCTAATCGTAAACACCATCGTCGACAAGCAAAAGAGAGGCGTTCGGCAATTTGGCGACATGGCGATTCTGTTCCGCACAGCAAGCAGCAGCCGCGCCGTGTTCGAACAGCTGGTGCTGCGGCAAGTGCCATTCATCGATTACGGCAATGGCGATTCACTTTACGAGCAGCGCATTATTAAACCGATTATCGCGCATTTGCGGCTTTCGATTGATCGCCGCAATTTCGATGCGATGGAAGCGATGCTGGCAACACTGTACGTGAAGCCGGAGGAAGCGATGGCTTTCATATGGAACGAGGAAAAGAAGCAAGCGAAGAAGTGGCCGCTTATTCATCTGACGCGGTTTCCAAGCATTAAGGAATTTCATCGAGAAAAAATAAAAGAGCGAATCAAGCTGATTCGCTCCCTGCAGACAATGCGGCCGGAGGCGGCGATTCGCCTGCTTCGCAGCCAATTTTACGATCAATATCTCGATACCGCAGGCCATTCGGCGGCGTTAACCGAGCATAAAGACGCCTTGAAGGAAATGCTCGACGAATTGGAAAGCGCAGCGAAAAGGTTCGAGAAGGTTGACGTCTTTATCAATTTTATCGACGAAATCGCCCGTAAATACGAAGAGATGGGGAAGCTTAAGCTGGACGAACGCAATGCCGACGCCGTCAGCTTTATGACGATCCATAAGTCGAAGGGGCTGGAGTTTCCCGTCGTTTTCGTTTGCGGCGTTTCGGAAGGCATATTGCCGCATAGCTCGGCGCTTGCCGCCGACAAGAACAGCGACCGTTCTGCTATTCAATCGGGCGACAACAAAAGCGAGGCAGCGATTGAAGAAGAGAGACGCCTCGCTTACGTCGCTGTGACGAGGGCACAGGAGGAGCTGTATATTAGCTCGCCTTCCTACTACAGGGGAAAGCAAGCCGCCGTATCGCCGTTTCTACTGTCGGCTTATGAATAGCTCGTCAATCCTTTTCCAAGCTATCCGATGACGATTGGCCGGTCCAAACTTTGCTTGCCTGCTTCAAGGCGTCGCTTTCGCGCGCCAGACTAAGGGTCAACTCGCCGTTCTTCCACTCCCAAGCGAGCGGGAGAGCGTTGAGCTTGACGAAAACCTGATCGTGAAACCCGAACAGGCGGCAGTCTCTTGTATAAAAGCTTTCACAAATGAGTGCAACAGGCTCGACCTCCGGAAAAGAGAAGCGATAAATCTTGTCCTCTTGCTCCATATAATTAAGGAGCGGTTTGGCCCGCAAATACAATTCGCCGTCCAGTGTCAGCAGCGGGTAGCGTTCTCCGTCTATAGGATTAATTTGCAAGTCCTGGGAGAAGACACGAGGCTTCGGCGAGCTGGAGACAACGATGCTGAACTGGTCTTCGGTGTAGACCGTACCCAATTGCCGGCGATGCATTGATCGCAGCACCTCGACAATTTCAGCGAGCGAGATCATCAAGAAGCCCGCAACAAGCAGTCCCGCACCTATTCCTAGATGAGCGAACAGAAATACGACCCCTGCCAATAGCAGCAGAAAACCGAACAAACGCTGAATGGTAAAAATCATCGGATAAACTCTCCTTTATGATCATAAAAAAAGGGACTAGCCTCGCTGCTAGTCCCTTTCTTCATGATGTTATTCGGCTGGAGCGACAAATGTACGCTGTGCAAACTCCGCATCCAGCATGTAGAAGGCGTTGCTGTCTTTTTCGATACGCTTCAGCTTTTGAATAATGCCGTCGAACAACGCTTCTTCCTCAACCTGCTCGTCAATGAACCATTTCAGGAAGTACATCGTCGCGTGCTCGCGATCGTTCAGCGCCAAATCCGCCAGATCGTAGAAACGCTTCGTGTTTTGCTGCTCATGTGCGTAGCCGTGCTCGAACGCATCAAGCATCGAATCATATTCGTTCTTCGGATCGCCCATGCCGGTTACGATAGCGCGGCGGTTACGGTCGTTCAGGAACTTGTATATTTTCATTGCATGAAATCGTTCTTCTTCGGCTTGGATAATAAAGAAGTTTGCGAATCCATCCAAGCTCTCTCCCGAGCAGTATGCTGCCATTGCCAGATACACTTGCGCCGAATAGAATTCGAAATTCATTTGCTCGTTTAACGCTTCAGCTAATTTATCATTCATCGCATATGCACCTCAGCTTTCTAGATTTATCCTTATTCTAACACAAACGAAAGGGACGGCAAAAGCCGTCCCTTGGAAAAATGTCGATTTTCGCAAGTAAATGCGTCTAACCGATCATTCGCTTCAATTGCTTATACAATTTGTCTGCCGAAGAAGCGCTAACCGTATCCGATTTGATCATGACAAAGCACTCGTGCTTGCACGTGCGGCAGTTGCCCAAGCAATCCTTCTTCTTCATCTTGATATCCGGAAACTTCGCTTTCATCGCTTTGTAGACCGGCTTTGTGCCGTTGTTTTTCATATTGCGCGAGCAATATTTGATCTTCTTCATCCTGTCACCCCGATGCCGCAACGGTGTAATTTGATCTCATATGTTTGATGATAATGATTATCATTCATATTGTCAATAGCGGGACGAAGAGATCGGTTTATTTTTTCAACAATTCCAGTCCTTTTTGAAGCTGGGCATCCTCGCGTTTCAGCTTTTCGCTCAACTGCTCCAGTATGCGATAAGCGGTGCGGTCGTTGAACCGGCCAGTTACAGGAAGTCCCTCGTCTCGTTGGAATTGGCTAAGCGCTTGCTCCGTTTCCGTTTCGAACAGTCCCTCACGGCCTGTCGGACTGTAGCCGAGTTCCCTGAGCATCGCCTGCAGCGTTTTTACATCCTCGCCATAGCTTCCGTTCTTCAGCTCGCTTCCGAGCGGCAGCGGTCTTAAGCTCGCAAAGGCAGGCATCGCTACGATTTCATCCGGCGTAACGCCCGCCTTATGAATCCAAGTGCCGCCAGGCGTCTTCCACTGGGCTTCAGTCAGACTCAGCACAGAGCCGTCTTTAAACTGCTGGAATGCTTGAACGACGCCTTTGCCGTACGTTTTCTCGCCGATCACGACTGCGCCGGCCGATTCTTTGAGTGCAGCGGTCAGCACCTCTGCTGCGCTGGCGGACTGTCCATTGACGAGCACCGCAATCAGAACCGTCCATGGCTTTTCTTGCTTCGATTTGTACGTGATGATCTTTTTCTCGTCCTTGTAGACAACTTGAAGAACCACTTTGCCGTCGGGTACGAGCAGATTAGCAATTTCAATCGTCGGCTGCAGCAATCCGCCGGGATTGGAACGAAGATCAAGCAGCAGCTTCGTCATGCCCTGCTCCTTCAGCTTGGCGATTTCGTCCTTAAACTCATCGGCCGTCGTCTGAACGAAGCGGGTAATCGTGAGGTGAGCGACGCCGTCTTCGAGCATTTCCGAAGAGACGCTGTGGAGCGCGATCGTCTCCCGCTTCAACTTGATTTCGACCGGTTCGGTATGCTCGCCCCGCCGCAGCGTCAGCTTCACTTCCGTTCCGGTGTCACCGCGCAGCAGCGCAATTAAATCCTGAAACGTTTTCCCTGCAACCGGCTGGTCGTTAATAGCAACAATAACGTCTTCCGGCTTAATTCCGCCTCTCTCGGCTGGAGCGCCCTTCGTCAAACCGGAGACGACAAATTTGCCATCCTCCTCGCGCACTTCCGCACCGATACCGGAGAACTCGCCTTCGTAGCCTTGTGTATAAGCGTTGCCAAGCTCTTTTACCAAGTACTTCGAATAAGGATCGCCTAGCGACGAAACCATCCCAGTAGCAGCTCCGTTAATCAAATCCTCGGGCTTCGTCTCATTCAAGTAGTCATCCAATATCGTCTCGTACGAAACGGTAAAATTGCGAAAGGAAGGCTCTCGGAGCATCGGATATTTATTGCCCATCCAAAGCAAGCCTAATCCGAATCCGGCCGCAAGCAGCAGTACGCCGCCTAGCGCCGCCAAAGCCAACGCTCGCTGTTTAGCGGCAGCGCTTGTAAAATATTTCACTTCAGTCACTCCTCGACTTCTATATGTCTTGCATTGAAATAGAAGCGCATCGTAAGGCGAAGACAATGCTTCGTCGGGCGATGCCCGTCCATCGTACAAAGGATGAATCCGGCAAGCACAGGCTCCCCTTTATCCTGCTCTTCTATTCCAGATGCCAAACGTCGCCTCAGCTACTTTAGCCGAAGCGGACATTTTCACGCTCTAGCAGCTCATAATCGAGGGGGATGGGACGGGAGGAGACGTCCTAGAGAACGACTCTGCTCCGCGTACGTGCAGACTGCAGGCATGCTTCCAGCACCGCCATTCCGGCTTGCGGATCATACTCGCCGACAACGGGAGCCGCCTCGCCGCGTACAACTTTGACGAAACGATCAGCTTGCAGCGTATACGTATTCAGCTTGGCTGCCGCTTCAACTCGTTTCTCGCCATTTCGGTAGACGATGTATTGGTCTTCTTCACCTGGCGCAAACGCATTCGGCAGCTCGATACGTCCTTGCGAGCCTACAATCTCCAGCTGGTTTCGCGATTCAGCCCACATGCCGCAATCGAACCGCAGCGCCACTCCGTCAGAAAACTCAGCCAAGCCGGAGGACATCATATCGACTCCGTCATGGGTTTCGGCAAAGAAAGAATGGACCGTGACTGCTTCAGGCTCTTTGCCAAGCAGCAATCTTGCCGCGCTAAGCGGGTAGCAGCCAACATCATAGATAGCGCCTCCGCCCCATTCGGATTGGAAGCGTACGTTAGCAAGATTTTCAGGCGCGTTGAAGGTGAACGCACCCGAAATGCCGCGTATATCGCCAATCTCGCCAGCCGCGATCAGCGCGCGAATTTGATCGTAACGCGGATGATGACGGTACATAAAGGCTTCTGCCAGCACAACGCCCTCCTCGCGACATACGTCGATCATTTCTTTTGCCTCGGCGGCCGTCAGCGCAATCGGCTTTTCACACAGCACATGTTTGCCCGCTTTGGCCGCTTTAATGGTCCATTCTTTATGCAAATGATTAGGCAGCGGTATGTATACGGCGTCGATCTCCTTGTCGGCAAGCAACGCCTCGTAAGAACCGTAAGCTTTGGTTATTCCCAACTTCTTCGCCGCTTCCTCCGCTTTGTCGATGCCCCGGCTCGCAATCGCCGTCACTTCGCCAAGCTCCGACTGCTGAATGCCCGGAATCACTTTCTGTACCGCAATATTGGCGCTGCCGATAATTCCCCATTTGAATTTCATTTTCCATCCCCCGCTCAAGTGGCATAGTAGAAACCTATCCCATTATAACCTATTCGACCGGATCCCTTGTACCCCGACTTTATTTTCGGGTACAATCAGTCTAGCTTTGCAAAGAGAGAAGTAACGGAGAGGAGCTTGAACGGCTTTATGTATAAGTTAATCGCTATCGATGTCGACGACACGCTCTTGAACGATGAACTAGTCGTTACAGAAGGAACGAAGCTGGCGCTGGCGGAGGCCATCCAAAACGGAGTTACCGTGACGCTCGCCACCGGTCGGATGTACGCTTCGGCCCGTAAAATTGCCGAACAGATCGAATTGAACGTCCCGATCATTACGTATCAAGGATCGCTGGTCAAGACACTGCTGGACGGACAAGTGCTGTACGAGCGCTACGTGCCCGTTCCCGTCGTTAAACAATTGTACGCCTTTGCTGAAGAGCGCGGCCTGCACTTGCAGTTCTATGTAGATGATGTGCTTTATGTAAAAGAAGACAACGAGCGAGCTAGAAATTATTCCGCTCTGTCCAAAATCCCGTTCGTCGTCGCCGACGATATGGAATCGCTGCTTGAGCGTCCCAATACGAAGCTGCTTATTATTGACGAACCGGCCGTCCTCGACCGGATGATCGAGGAGCTGAAGCCGATCGTCGGTGGCAGCGTTCATATGACCAAATCTAAGGCTCATTATTTGGAGTTCACGCATATCGAAGGAACGAAGGGCCACGCGCTGCGCTTCATGGCCGAGCATCTCGGCCTTGGCATCGAGCAGACCATCGCGATCGGCGACGCCTGGAACGACCGTGAAATGATCGAAACCGCCGGACTCGGCGTTGCGATGGGCAACGCGCTGCCCGCTTTGAAAGAATTGGCCAATTATGTGACGCTGAGCAATAACGAAGAAGGCGTGAAGCATGTCATCGATAAGTTTGTGCTCGCTCCATTGAAAGGCTAAGTGTAAAGTTAAAGTCGCTTAGTCGCGTCCTTGTGGAGCGTCTATGCTAACCAGCCTGAGGGTGAGCGGTTTCGTTCACCCTCGGGCTGGTTTTTTTCGTTTGAACGCGCTGACGCAGCAGATACGGTACACAGATGGGATCGAAAGGACTTGGGAGGGGCTCGCCTGCGCTCGCTTTTCCTAGCCGTGTGTTCTCATTTCCCCGCTGTAAGGCTCCAAAGCGTCTTACAGATCATTTCGCGCTCGCTTTTCCTCGATGTAAGGCTCCAAGTCGCCTTACAGACCCTATCAAGCTCACTTTTTCCCGCTGTAAGGCTCCAAAGCGTCTTACAGATCCTTTCGCGCTCGCTTTTCCCCGCTGTAAGGCTCCAAAGCGTCTTACAGATCCTTTCGCGCTCGCTTTTTTTCGCTGTAAGGCTCCAAGTCGCCTTACAGACCCTATCGCGCTCGCTTTTCCTCGCTGTAAGGCTCCAAAGCGTCTTACAGCGCCTATCGCGCTCGCTTTTTTTCGCTGTAAGGCTCCGAAGCGCCTTACAGACCCTATCAAGCTCACTTTTTCCCGCTGTAAGGCTCCAAAGCGTCTTACAGATCCTTTCGCGCTCGCTTTCCCCCGCTGTAAGGCTCCAAGTCGCCTTACAGATCCTTTCGCGCTCGCTTTTTTTCGCTGTAAGGCTCCGAAGCGCCTTACAGACCCTGTCGCGCTCGGTTTCCTCGTTGTAAGGCTCCAAAACGCCTGTCGCGCTCACTTCTTCCCGCTGTAAGACGAAAAACCGTCTTACAGACCCTTCCACGCTCACTTTTTCCCGCTGTAAGACGAAAAACCGTCTTACAGACCCTTCCACGCTCACTTCTTCCCGCTGTAAGACGAAAAACCGTCTTACAGCACCTTCCACGCTCACTTTTTCCCGCTGTAAGACGGAAAACCGTCTTACAGCACCTTCCACGCTCACTTTTTCCCGCTGTAAGACGGAAAACCGTCTTACAGACCCTTCCACGCTCACTTTTTCCCGCTGTAAGACGGAAAACCGTCTTACAGCACCTTCCGCGCTCGATTTTTCCCGATGTAAGACGGGAAACCGCCTTACAGCGCCTGCGAAGCCTCACAGACTTTACAAATGCACTTTACCGGCCCGTTTACTCCAACTGGCTCGCATTCGACTAATACAAAAACGAACCGCAGGTCCGTCTGCCAACAGTTCGGCACAAAAAAACGAACCGCGGATCCGTCTGCCGAGTTCAGTACAAAAACGAACCGCCGGTCCATCGCCGACTGTTCGGCACAAAATGGACCGGCGATTCGCCGTGTAACCTTCATTTATAAATCGGCCAGTACCTGATACCAGATGCCACGCTTCGAGTACAGCTGCTCCCTGACGCTGTCCCATCCGCCCAAATATTCGATATCGAACAGTTCGGACGGCTGCGCGTAACGAGCTTCCGTTTCCTTCGCCACCTGCTCGTCAACCGCCCTGAACCCGTACTCGGCAAAGACGCGCTGCGCTTTCTCGCTTTGCAGGAAGGCGACGAACGCCTCGGCCGCATCCCGCGTACCATGCTTGTCGACTATGCGATCGACGACAGCAGCAGGATTCTCAATCAATATTGTTTGCTCCGGCACGACGATATCATACCGGACGCCTTGCTTAATGCGTGCAAGCAGCTCATTCTCATACGTGACAATGACATCTCCGACGCCGTATTCAAAGGCGGCCATTGAAGCTCGTCCGCTCTTGTCGAGCGACTCCACGTTCGCGTGCACCGCTTTTAGAAATCTTTTCGCAAACTCTGGATCCTTCGTTCCCGTCTCCGCCTCCGAAAGCTTCAAACCCGCCCCGTAGATCGCGTTAATGTCCCACTGGGCGCCTCCGGACGTTTTCGGATTCGGATAAAGCACCTTAACGCCCTTCTTCGTCAAATCTTCCCAGCCGGTGATTCCAAGCGGGTTTCCAGCTCTCGTCCCGAGTACAACGATCGACCTCGTAATTAGTCCGTTATGGGCACTCGATTTCCAATCATGCGTAATAAAACCGGCCTTGGCGATTTTGTCGATATCGCCTTCCATCGCGAGTATGGCGACATCAGCCTCAAAGCCGCCAGCGATCGCCCGGGCCTGCGTGCCTGAAGCCTCGTACGATTGCTGAAAATTCAGCTTTTGTCCGGTTTTCTCCAGCCATTCTTGGCGGAAAACCGGCAGCAGCTCCTCTAAAGCATCCTTCACGACCGTATAAGCGCCGATCACAAGCGTCAAATCGCCTTCTGAAGAGGAAGACTCCGCGGGCGGCTGACCGTTGTTTGTCGACGCCGTCTTGCCGCAGCCCGCCGCCGTCGTCAGCGCGAGGACGGCAAGCAACAGCACAAACAACCGCCGAGTTATAATACGTTTGATTATCATGTCTGCTTACCACTCGTTTCATCATTTTAAATGGTAGGAACGCGTAAGGGAAAATGGCGTTAAATATGAACAGGCATCGGATCGGTTTTCAACCGGTTCTCCTCAATCCAACTATTGTGATCGTTAAACAGATAAGCCCGGTGGACAAGCACGCTTACCGGCTCAGTCGGACGAAGCACTTCCTGCTCCAGCGATCGGTAGGTGATAAGCTTCGTGGAATGACCGATTGTCAATTCGACCAGCCATTCGCTGCCTCTAAAATGAACGTCCTTCACGATGCCGTCCAGCGCTGCCGAAGCAAGCTTGATCTCACCTGGGCGGCCGATTTCGATATACTCGGGACGAATCAGCGCTTTCGTTCCTGGCTGGGCGGCTGCCGCCTCGAAGCCCTTAAGCGCCGACAAGTCCTCGACGATCGTCGATTCGCCGATAAAGCTGGCGACAAACGGCGTCTCCGGATTTTTGTAAATATCCCACGGAGTGCCCTTCTGTTCGAGCTTGCCTTTGCCGATAATCATAATTTCGTCAGCGACCTCAATCGCCTCGTCTTGGTCATGCGTGACGAAAATCGACGTTATGCCAACCCGCTCGATCATTTCCTTCAGCCAAGTGCGCAGCTCGGTGCGGATTTTCGCATCGATCGCCGCAAACGGCTCGTCAAGCAGCAGCAGCTGCGGCTCCGGAGCAAGCGCTCTAGCGAACGCAACCCGCTGTCTTTGTCCGCCCGATAGTTGGTGAACATAACGGTTCTCGAAGCCTTTCAAGCCAGTCAGCTCAACGAGCGACATGACGCGTTCGCGGATTTGCTCCTTCGACTGCTTCTTCACTTTCAGTCCAAAAGCGATGTTATCATAGACAGTCATATGCTTGAATAAAGCGTAGTTTTGAAATACGAAACCGATTCCCCGCTCCTGCGGCGGCAGATCGTTGACCCGCTTGCCATGGAATAAAATATCGCCCGACGTCGGCGTTTCAAGACCCGCCAGCATGCGAAGAATGGACGTTTTGCCCCCGCCGCTCGGTCCGAGAAGCCCGATCAGATGGCCCTTCTCGATCTCGAAGCTGACATCCTGCACGGCATGAAAATCGCCAAAGCTTTTACTCAAGTTACGAACTTCAATATGCATCGCTAATGCACTTCCTTTCGTTTTTTGGCCCATTCCATGAGCAGCAGCAGTCCGACCGAGAAAACGGCAAGGACGAGCGCGACCCCGTTGGCCGCCGTCACGTTAAAGTTCTCGACATCTTGATAAACAAGCGTCGTCGCCGTCTGCGTTTTGTTCATGATGTTGCCAGATACGACAAGCACGGCGCCGAATTCGCCCAGCGAACGAGCCACCGTCAAGACTACGCCGTAAATAACCCCCCAGCGGATCGACGGCCAGGTTACTTTCCAGAAGGTATACCAGGAATAAGCTCCGAGCGTCGACGCCGCCTCCTCCTGCTGAGAACCGATCTCCTGCAGTACCGGCAGCACTTCCCGTACCATTAGCGGAAAAGTAACAAACAACGTCGCGAGCACCATGCCTGGAAGCGCGTAGACGACCTTAAAGCCTGTGCCTTCCAACAAAGCGCCAATGACCGTATTCGGACCGAGCAGCAGGACGATCATTAATCCCCCGATTACCGGAGAGACGGCAAACGGCAAGTCGACCAGGCTGTTCAGCAGCCTTTTTACCCTCGGTCCGATCCACTCCGCTCTGACCAGATACAGCGCAAGCATGACGCCGAACAGCGTGTTGATTGCAGTGACGATAACGACAATAAGTGCAGTCATACCGAGCGCATGGATGGCCTGAGGACGAATAAGCGCTTCCTTGAAGCCGCTCCAGCCGTCAGACCAGGCGCCGGTCACAATTTCGATTAACGGAATAATAAGAAGCAGTAAAAATACGATATAAACAACGCCGATCCATAGCCTTCTTATCGTCATTTGCGGGCCCTCCTCGACTGAACGAGATTGACCGTCCACAAAATGATGAAACTAAACGTGAGCAGAAGCACCGATACGGCAGCCGCTCCTTGCGGATTATCGCTTTCGATTTCTCCGAAAATGTAGACGGAAGCGATCAGCGTCTTGCCGGGGATATTGCCAGCTACGAGCACGACTGCGCCGAATTCGGCCAAAGCGCGAGAGAATGCGAGCATCCCGCCGCTAACGACGCCTGGAAGCATCGACGGCAAGATTACGCTGAAAAATGTTCTGCTCTTCGACGCTCCCATCGTGTACGCCGCTTCCTCTTCCGACTTATCAAGCTCCTCCAGCAGCGGCTGGACAGCACGAATGACGAAAGGAAAAGTGACAAACATCATCGCGATAACGATAGCCGGCTCGTGAAAGACGATCTCGAACCCGAGCTTCCCGGCAAGCTCTCCAATAAAGCTTCCCGGTCCGAGCAGCAGCAAAATCATAAGCCCGGTAACGGCCGTCGGCAATGCGAACGGGAGATCAACCAGACTGTTTAGAAAACTTCTGCCCGGAAAACGATAACGGATGAGCACCCAGCCGATCAGCGTACCTAGCAGCACGTTGATTACCGTTGCAATGGCAGCAAGCTTGATCGTGAGCAGCACGGCCTTCCATGCGAGCGGTTCAACCAAACTTTCTTTCAGCGGTTCCCAGCCTAGCGAAAAGGATTGCGAATAAATACCTAGAATCGGCAGTACAATCAATACAACGAAATAGAGCATGACTGTGCTGCGGAAGCCGAAGCTCCACAACTTGCTGCGAAACATGACGTTCACTCTGTCTTAACCTCCAGTCCGCCGGCTCGAGCCGTAGGAAGATGCAATAAACAAAAGAATTCCTATTATTCAACTTGGTATTATAAATTTAGCAGACTTTAATTGGTTTCGTCAATCCTTAATTAACATTTATTTCTCTTTCTCCGCTTTTATCCAGACATAAAAAAGGACGAAGCAGAGTCTCTCTGCTTCGTCCAATCGAACGATTTCTACTACCGTTCGCCATCAATACAATAAATGTCCTCGCCGATCGTAATTTCCGCCTGTCCTTGCGTCAAATCTACGATCCAGGCGATAAACGCCTCCGCTTCCGGCGTCTCCGGCAAGCACTTGACGACGACGCGATCGGCAAACTCAGTGCCGCCGACGCGGGTGCCGCGCCCATGCAGCTCGTTCTCGAGCTTCCCGTACCACGTATAGTCGACGGCGACAAACACCTCGCGGTGCAGCACCTTCGTAATCTCTTCAGCCGCTTCGATGCCGGCAACCGCCCCGTCGGTATAAGCACGGACCAAACCGCCGGCGCCAAGCATGATGCCGCCGAAATAGCGGGTCACGACGACCGCGACGTTTTTAAGCCCCTTGTTCTTAATGACCTCTAGAATCGGTTTGCCGGCCGTGCCGCTAGGCTCCCCGTCGTCGGAAGCCTTCTGGAATTGATCCCGCTCCCCGACCATATATGCCGAGCAGTTGTGGGTAGCCGTTCGGTGCATTCGCTTAATCTCGTCGATAAAAGCGACCGCTTCCTCTTCGGTTTCAACCGGCTTCGCATAGCCGATGAAGCGGGATTTTTTAATGACGACCTCGTCCTCTCCCGGACCCCGGACCGTCGAATAACGCTGCAAATTCATAAGCTTTCCGCTCCCGTTACCTTTATAGAGGTTGTTCAAAAAGTCCACTTTTGATCACGAAGTCTAGTCTACCAAGAGGTCTACTCGACAGCGAATCTTGCATTCAGCCGGAACTTCCGGTACTCACGTAGCTCTCACTACGCTCCGCTCCTCATTCCATAGCTTCATCCAACCTTCTTGGTGATGAAAACCGGTCTTTTTGAACTCGCACTTATAGAAGAACCGGACGAGCCGGATTACAGACGAGCTTCCAGCTCTGCTTTTTCTTTCTCGAAGCCGGGTTTGCCGAGCAGCGCGAACATGTTGCGCTTGTACGCTTCTACGCCCGGTTGGTCGAATGGATTGACGCCCAGCAGGTAGCCGCTGACGCCGCACGCTTTCTCGAAGAAATAGACCAGGTAGCCGAATGTGTACGGCGAGAAATCAGCGATATTGACAACAAAGTTCGGCACTTGGCCGTCTGTATGCGCAAGCAGCGTACCTTCGAATGCTTTTTTATTGACAAAGTCCATCGTCTTGCCTGTCAGGAAGTTCAGACCGTCCAGATCAGCATCGTCGTGGCCAATCGTTACGTGTTCAGATACGTTTTCCACTTGAATAACGGTCTCAAAAATGTTCCGGTTGCCCTCTTGGATAAATTGGCCCATCGAGTGCAGGTCAGTCGAGAAGTCGACCGAAGCCGGGTAGATACCTTTATAGTCTTTGCCTTCGCTCTCGCCAAACAGCTGTTTCCACCATTCGGATACAAAGTGTAAGTTAGGCTCGTAGTTGACCAAAATCTCTGTCGTTTTGCCTTTGCGATACAGTGCGTTGCGGGCAGCGGCATATTGATAAGCTTCATTCTCAGCCAGGTTCGGGTTGCTGTATTCTTTAGATGCGTCGGCAGCGCCTTGCATCATCGCGTCGATGTCGATACCGGCAGCCGCGATCGGCAGCAAGCCTACAGCCGTCAGCACGGAATAGCGTCCGCCAACATCATCCGGAATAACGAACGATTCGTAGCCTTCCTCTGTCGAAAGCTTTTTGAGTGCGCCTTTAGCTTGGTCTGTTGTGGCATAAATCCGCTTGCGAGCTTCTTCTTTGCCGTATTGACGCTCCAGCGCCTCGCGGAAAACACGGAAAGCGATAGCTGGTTCCGTCGTCGTGCCCGATTTGGAAATCACGTTGATCGACCATTCGCGGCCTTCGATCAGCTTCAGCAAATGCGTGACATAAGTCGAGCTGATGTTGTTGCCGGCAAAGAGCACTTGCGGCGTTTTGCGCTGTTCTTTCGTCTGCAGATTGTAGAACGAGTTCGACAGCATTTCGATAGCCGCGCGCGCGCCCAGGTACGAACCGCCGATACCGATAACGATCAGCACTTCTGAATCGGATTTAATTTTATCCGCCGCTTTTTTAATGCGGGCGAATTCTTCTTTATCGTAGTTAGTCGGAAGATCGATCCAGCCCAGATAGTCCGAACCGGCGCCTGTGCCTTCGTGCAGCTGGTTGTGAGCGAGACGGACTTGCTCGGTCAGATTATCAATTTCGTTTTGTCCAAGGAAAGCAAGCGCCTTGCTATAATCGAATTTTACGGTTTTGCTCATGGAATAAAGCCTCCCTGAAAATGGTTTGCAGTAACTTTATTAACTCAAAGTTTAGGATATCGGATTTACCAAGTAAAAACAAGCTTGCAGCCCATGAAATCGCTATGAAGAAAGTTTATAATGGGTATAGAAGAAACCGATGGACGAGCCGGCCGCGCCGGCCCCGTCCGGGAACTTACGGCAAAGCTGGCAGGAGGAAATGGAAATGGGCAATCGTATTGGGTTTATTGGACTAGGCGTGATGGGACTAGGAATGGCGGCTAATTTGCTGCAAAAGGGCTACCAAGTGACGGTATACAATCGTACGCCTGGGAAAACGGGAGAACTGCTTGCGCTAGGAGCAACTGAAGCGGCAACAATTGCAGATGCCGTGCGGGAAGCGGACGTGGTCGTTACAATGATCAGCAACGACGATGCGGTGCGATCTGTTTATTTCGGTGAAAACGGCGTATTATCCGCCGTGCAGACGGGTGCGGTCGTAATCGACAGCAGCACAATTTCGCCAGCGTTGGCGAAAGAGCTTGCGGCGGCAACCGAACGTTTGGGAGCAAGCTTTCTCGATGCGCCGGTAACCGGCAGCAAGCCTGCCGCGGACCAAGGCACGCTCGTCTTTATGGTCGGCGGGTCCGCCGAGACGCTGCAGAAAGCAGAGCCTGTGCTTAACACGATGGGCAGCAAAATTTTGCCGATGGGACCAAACGGCAGCGGAGCGACGGCCAAACTTGCCCACAACACCATTGTCGGCATCAACATCGTCGGTCTTGCGGAAGGCATGGCGATTGCCGCGAGTGGCGGGCTCGACGGACAGGCGTTTCTGGAGCTCGTTCGTGCAGGCTCCGCTGGCAGCAAGCAAGCCGAGTTGAAGGGCGAGAAACTGCTGACCGGCAATTTCGACGTGCAGTTCTCCTTAGCGCTGATGCTGAAGGACTTGCGTCTTTCCTCCGTCCTCTCCGACAGCCTGAAGGTGCCAACACCGATGCTGGAAGCGGCAAAAAGCCAGTTCCAGATCGGAGACTCCATGGGGCTAGGCGAGCTCGATATGTCCGTCGTCGGACGGGCTTACGAGCAATGGATCGGACGCAAGCTTGGAAAAACCGAATAGGGCTCAAGATTGGAACGAAAACCTTCAAGGTTGACGGTTCGGGAACGATGACCTTCAAGGTTTTCGGTTCGAAAGCGTTGAGCGGATGCAAAAAAAGCGGTGCAGGGATACACATACTCCCTTCACCGCTTTTTCAATTGAACGCCCGCTTTCGGAGGGCCTTTTCCAAGCCGCCGTTCTGCAACAGCGGGATCGAGTGTTGCCTTCGCCTTCGCCTTCGCTTTAGCTTTATGCGTAGTACGGCGAAATCATTAAGTAGACGACAACGCCAGTGAAGCTGACGTACAACCAGATCGGCATTGTCCATCTCGCAATGCGGCGATGCTTCTCCACCTGCATCGAAAGGCCGCGCGCAACCGACAATAGCGCAAGCGGAACGACCACGATCGCCAGCACGATATGTGTGATTAGGACGAAGAAATAAATACTTTTCAGGATGCCGTCTCCCCCGTACTTCGTTGACTCGGTCAAATAATGATAGGTTACATAGCAAACCAGAAACAGCGTCGTCGAAGTAAAGGCAGCGGCGATAAACCGCTTATGCATCTTCACGTTTTTCTTTATAATCGCGGTCAATGCGACCAGCAGAAATATAAACGTAAAGCTGTTAAAAACGGCGTTCAGCAGCGGCAAAATCGTCACGTCGAAATGGACATCCCCGTCATAAGCCGGCAGGAAGAACAAGACGGTGATAATGGCGACGAGAACAACCGACAGCACCGCAATTAATGGCGTGTAATTCCGTTCCTTCATCGAATTCTCCTTTGTATCTCTTATTTTGTCTACCCCAACAATAGCTGATATCGGCTTGTAAAACAATTCGTTCAAGCACCGTTTATGTCACGATCCTATGACGATTGTTTAGCAAAACGGTGAATTCTTACTTACCCCCGTCCAGTAGTGCGCTATCTACAAGGATCATGACATTTCCCCATATGCAAAAAAGCCTCTGTTCCGTTTGTTGCGGAACAGAGGCTTCCTTTTGATCCATTAACTCTTACTCGTAAATATACGAGCAGCAATAATCAGCAACAGCCGCCACTTGCAGCTTGAACTTCGTGTTGGCCGGAACGGTGAATTCGCCTTTGCCTTGAATGTGTACCCATTCCGTTTCACCTGGCAGAAGCACTTTCAAATCGCCGGCCAGAATCTCCATAATTTCAACGCAGTCCGTACCGAATTCATAATCACCTGGCAGCATAATGCCGAGCGTTTTTTTCGTTCCGTCAGCAAATACGACAGCACGGCTTGTTACTTTACCGTCGAAATAAACATTAGCTTCTTTAATAACTGTTACGTTTTCGAATTGCGACATTGTTTTCCCGTCTCCTCTACAGTACAGCTTTTACTTTTGCTACAACGTTTTCAACCGTAAATCCGTACTCTTTAATGACGCGGTCGCCAGGAGCCGAGGCGCCGAAACGGTCGATGCCGATAATCGTGCCTTGGTCGCCGACATAACGCTCCCAACCGAACGGATGCGCCATCTCAACCGCTACGCGCGCTTTCACGTCAGGCAGCAGAACGGAGTCTTTGTACGCTTTGTCCTGCTTGTCGAACAGATCCCAGCTCGGCATGCTGATAACACGCACTGCGATGCCTTCTTCTGCCAGCGCCTTTTGCGCCGCTACAGCCAGTTGCACCTCGGAGCCCGTTGCGATCAGCTGTGCTTGCGGTTTGCCGTTCGCTGCTTCGGATACGACATAAGCACCGCGACGAATGCCTTCTTTGGCATGCTCAGCCGTACCTGCAAGGATAGGCAAGTTTTGACGGGTCAGAACGAGCGCCACTGGATTTTCTTTATTTTCAACCGCATAAGCCCATGCCGCGGAAGTTTCGTTGCCGTCAGCCGGACGGATAACGGTCAGACCTGGAATAATGCGAAGCGAAGCAAGCTGTTCGATCGGCTCGTGAGTCGGGCCGTCTTCGCCTACGGCGATACTGTCGTGCGTCAGCACATAAGTCACCGGCTGCTTCATAATCGAAGCCAGACGGACAGCCGGACGCAGGTAGTCCGTGAACACGAAGAACGTGCCGCCGAAAATTTTCAGGCCGCCATGCAGACTGATGCCGTTCATTGCCGCAGCCATGCCGAATTCGCGAACGCCGAAGTAAATGTTACGGCCGTCGTAGCTGCCTGGCTTGAATTGCGTCAAGCCTTTCAAATGGGTCATTGTCGAGCTTTCCAAGTCGGCAGAGCCGCCGGCGAGGTAAGGAATGTTTTTCGCCAGGCCGTTCAATGCATTACCGGAAGCGACGCGCGTCGAGAGCGCTTTATCTTCCGTCGAGTACACAGGCAGGTCAGCGTCCCAGCCTTCAGGCAGATCGCCGGCAATCGCCAGCTCGAATTGCTTTGCCAGCTCCGGATTCGCTTGCTTGTAAGCGGCGAACAGCGCGTTCCATTCTTCGTTCGCTTTCTCGCCTTTCTGTTTCACTTCTCCGAAGTGAGCGGACACTTCATTCGGCACATGGAACGCTAATTCTTCGTCCCAGCCATAGAAGCGCTTCGTCAGCTTCGTTTCTTCGGCGCCAATTGGCGAGCCGTGCGTACCGCCGTGGCCGCCTTTGCCTTGCTTGTTCGGGCTGCCGTAGCCGATAATCGTTTTTACTTCGATCAGAGTCGGCTTGTTGGCAACGGCTTGCGCTTCCGCAACCGCTTTGGCGATCGCGCCAAGGTCGTTTCCGTCTTCTACGCGAAGCACTTGCCAGCCGTAGCCTTCGAAGCGGTTTTTCACGCTTTCGGAATAGGACAGGCTCAGTTCGCCGTCGAGGGAAATATCATTCGAATCGTACAGAACGACCAGCTTGCCCAGCTCCAAGTGACCCGCAAGCGAGGCTGCTTCGTGGGAAACCCCTTCCATCAGGTCGCCGTCGCCGCAAATCGCGTACGTGTAGTGATCAACGATTTTAAAGCCTTCTTTATTATAAGTCGCGCCCAATTGCGCTTCGGCCATCGCCATGCCGACAGACATCGCAACGCCTTGTCCAAGCGGACCGGTTGTCGCGTCAACGCCCGCCGTGTGGCCGACTTCCGGGTGACCCGGCGTCAAGGAGCCCCATTGACGGAAGTTCTTCAGCTCTTCGATTGGAAGATCGTAGCCGCTCAGGTGAAGCAAGCTGTACAGAAGCATTGAGCCGTGGCCTGCCGACAGTACGAAACGGTCGCGGTTAATCCAGGTTGGGTTCGACGGATTGTGCACCATATTTTTTGCGAAAAGCTGGTAGCCCATTGGAGCGGCGCCCATCGGCATCCCCGGGTGGCCGGAGTTCGCTTTGTCGATCGAATCGATCGAAAGCGTACGGATTGTGTCAATCGAAAGCTGATCAATCGATTTTTGGGTAACTGTCATTGCATTTCCTCCTAAAGTCCGTTGTTCGCTTTTCATTTTTCTCTATTTAATTTTAAGGGTATAGCGCGAGTTGTCAGCGCAATGGCTTTGAATATTGTACCATCCCGTTCTGCCGTTTACCACTTTAAATTGAGGCTCCAAACGGCTAAAACCGAACATTATTAGTTGAACATAACCGTTTTGTTCTGATGTACGATGATGCGGTCTTCTAAATGCCATTTTACGGCGCGGGCCAGCACCACTTTCTCAATCGTCCGTCCGATCCGGCGAAGCTCCTCGACGTTGTCGCGATGGCTGACGCGTTGTACGTCCTGGTCGATAATCGGTCCGCCGTCCAACTCCTCGGTCACATAGTGAGCGGTCGCTCCGATGATTTTTACGCCGCGGTTGTACGCCTGCGCATATGGGTTGCCGCCGATAAAAGCCGGCAAGAAGGAGTGGTGGATGTTGATAATGCGGTTTGGAAAATGTTCGATAAACTTCGGCGAGATGATCTGCATGTAGCGGGCGAGAACGACCAGATCGGCTTTGCCTGCGACAGCTTCCAACTGCTTCGCTTCCGCTTCCGCCTTGGTGCTCGCCGTAACCGGAATATGATGATAAGGAATGCCGAACGACTCGACCATTTCTTTCATATTCGGGTGATTGCTGATAACCATCGAAATATCCGCGTTCAAATCCCCGGACTTCCATTGCCACAGCAGTTCCATCAGACAGTGATCTTCTTTGGAGACGAAAATAGCGAGGCGCTTCTTCCGGCTTGCGCGGAACGTATGCCACTTCATATCGAAGCGGTCTGCTACGCGGGCAAAATCCTCCACGAGAACCGGCAATTCTTTGTCCAGATCGGACAAGTCGAATTCAAAGCGAATGAAAAACATACCGCCCACCGGATCCATTGTATATTGGTCAGATTGCACGATGTTCGCTCCGTGCTCGTAGAGGAACTGCGACACAGCCGCTACAATTCCCGGTCTGTCGGGGCAGGAGATCAGCATGCGCGCGCGGCCGCTAGTACCTGTCGTGGATTGAGGGGGTTGATTGGATGACATAAAGTGAACTTCCTTCCTTGGTAACGGTTATATAGTTGCAGCTATAAAATACGGCTTGCGCCGGAGTAGCGCCTGAAAGGCAGCGAAACCGGCGACAAACCGAGATTTTCATCCTGTATAGGTCATTTGTGCAGTTACGCGTTGGCAAGCAGCTGCTTGCCGGCAAACCAAGCGGTGATCCGCTGGTTGATTTGCTCCTCGGTCAATTCTTCAGGCAGCGGGCTGCCCTCCGATACGAGATCGAACAGCCTTTCCATCGGCTCGCGCGGATCGGCTTTTTTCGCCTTCGCGTCGTTTTTCAATACGTCCCAAGTGCCCAGCACGAATTGGCGCGGATCGATTTCCTGTTTGCCGAAGAAGTGATGCAGCCGCTCAACATGGTCAAAGAACGACTCGCCAAACCGCGTCGTGGCATCGCCGCGAAGCAAAGCGATCTCCGCTTCGTACATCGGACGAACCGTCTTATCTTCCTTGCCGATCCACGGCGTTTCCAGAATAAACGGGCGGCCGGCAAGCGCTTCATGATGCACGATCGAGCGGATTGCGTCATGTCCTAGCCAGCCCGCACCGATCGGTGCGTGACGGTCTTTTCCGGCTCCGCGCGGATTTTTGCTGTCGTTGATATGAACGACCGCTACCCGATCCAAGCCGACGATCCGGTCGAACTGCTCGAGCGTCCCGTCGAGATCGTCGATCAGGTCGTAACCGGCGTCGTGCATATGGCATGTATCCATGCAGACAGTTAGACGTTGGTTATCCTGTACCTTATCGATAATCGATGCGATTTCTTCAAAGCTGCGGCCAATTTCGGTACCTTTGCCCGCCATCGTTTCCAATGCGATGTTGACGTTCGTTTCTTTCGTTCCGGCCAGAACTTCGTTCAGCCCTTCCGCGATGCGGGAGATGCCGAATTCGGCATCTTTATCCGTATAAGCGCCCGGATGCAGTACAATATTTCTCACACCGATATGATCCGTTCTGCGGATCTCCTCCTGCAGGAACCGGACGGCAAGCTCGAATGTGTCTTCCTTATAAGAACCGAGGTTGACGATATACGGCGCATGCACGACAATCTCGCCGATGCCGGCTTCGCCCATCGCCGCTCTTCCTTCTTCAATATATAAAGATTCGATTGGCTTTCTCCGGGTATTTTGCGGAGCCCCGGTATAAATCATGAAGGTGCTCGAACCATACGATACCGCTTCTTTGGCTGCCGTCAGCAGACCCTTGTCCGAAAATGATACATGGGAACCGATTTTTAACATCACTAAACGCCCCTTTCGGTTGATCAAACCTTATTTTACAAGGAATGTCGAAATAAATCTAGGAATACGGTATAATTCATGCTGAGGTGAAGGCTCAAGATGAAAGCAACCCCAGATTGGTTTATGTATTTTATCGTGTTTTGGGCGGTCGTTATGGTAGGCGCTATGGCTATCGGCGGCTTCTTCATGTTCCGTAAATTTCTGAAGGTGCTTCCGAAAAAGGATGGAAAATCAAAGCTCGACTGGCAAAATTATTGGGTCGAACGGAGCCGCAGCATGTGGACCGATGATTCCAAAAAATTTCTTGACGAGCTCGTCTCTCCGGTGCCTACCGCATTCCGCGACATCGCCAAGCATTCCATCGCCGCCAAGATCGGTGAAGTCGCAATCGAGTCCGGCGCAGCCGAAGTGACGGAAGCGCATTGTATAGAAGGTTACATACGGGCCACGCCCAAGCGCGATTATCGCAGTTTAGTCAGCTTTCTCAATCGCAAAGGCATCGATTATGCCCCATACAAGCACCTGCTGAACAAGTAGGCCTAAAGTCTAGAATCGACGAGAAAACGGAACTTTAAGCCTGCTCGTCTCGTTAATAGGTGCAGGAGGTGGTTGCAATGACAACAAAGAAACGCAACAAGAAGAGCATCGCCGCGATCGGCGCCGTTCTTCTCGCCGTAGCCTTAACCGTATCCGCATGCGGATCGGGCAACGACAAACCGCTGGGCAACGCTAATACTGGAGCGAACGAGAACCAGCCCGCTGATACGGAACTGAACGGCAGCGGAAACGACGAGAATGTAGGAAGCGAGAATACACAGAACGACGATTCCAGCACCGACAATGGCAACAGCGGCGGTGTTACTGATCCTGGCAACGCCAAGCCTGACGCTCAGACGGGCTCGGATAAAGGCTCTAGTTCCGCGAAGTCTGAAGAAGGTACGTACGGCGGACAAGTCGATTCGCACTCCATCGAAGTGATGACATCGAACGGACCGCTCGTTCTGCAAATCACAGACGCGCAGCAAAGCGAGCTCGACATGGTATCCCCTGACGCTAAAATTAAGTTTACTTATAGCGAAAAAACAACGGACGGACAGACGCAGCTCTGGCTCGAGAAGCTGGAAAAACAATAATCGATAAGGGATGATGGCCGTATGCGGGTAGCTGTAACGGGCGGAACCGGATTCGTAGGCAAGGCTCTTGTCGCGGCGCTTCTCGCCCGAGGCGACGAGGTATGGGTGATCTCGAGAACGGGCGGGAAAAGTGTGACGGCCCATAAACGGCTCCATACAGCTACATGGACCGAGCTTGCCGAGAATCCATCGAAGCTGCAAGGCATAGAAGCCATTGTCAACTTGGCGGGCGAGTCGATCAGCAAGCGATGGACGCCAGCAGCGAAGAAACGGGTGCTTGATTCCCGTCTGCAGGCTGCTGCAAGAATCGCCCGATTCGTTGAGGAGCTTCGCCAGAAGCCGGTTACCGTTATCAATGCTTCCGGCATTTCCACATACGGCCATTCGCTCGATCAAACGTTCGACGAAAGCAGTCCTACCGCGACAAGCGACTTCCTTTCGGGCATCGTCAGGAAATGGGAGAAAGCGGCCGACGCGATCGACGCCGAACGAATCGTCAAGCTTCGCTTCGGCGTCGTGCTGTCTGGCGAGGGAGGCGCATTTCCGCTAATGGCGCTTCCGCATCGCCTGTTCGCAGGCGGCCGCCTCGGAAGCGGCAAGCAATGGCTTTCCTGGATCCATCTCGAGGATGCCGTCCGGCTCGTTCTGTTCTGTCTGGATCAGCCTGCCGTACGGGGAGCAGTCAACGTATCCGCCCCGGAGCCCGTCACCAACGACGAGTTCGGACGCGCCTTGGGCAAGGCGATTGGAAGGCCGCATTGGCTGCCGGCCCCGGCTTTCGCTTTAAAGCTGGCGCTCGGCGAAATGTCCGCCATGCTGCTCGAAGGGCAGCGTGCCCTTCCCGCCAAAGCGCTCAGTCACGGCTTTGAGTTTCGTTATCCGACAATCGAGGACGCCTTGCGTGCTATTGTCGAACAGAGCAAGAGCAAACGTGGCTCGTAGCTATCGACAGAGTTGAAGATAGTATGAAAAACGAGTATGTGCGGATTTCGAGCGTTATAATGATGCAATGATGATGCAAAAAAAAGAAGGCCTCATCTCCGACTTTCAAGTGGAGATGAGGCCTTTATTTTTAGATTGAACTAGCTAGGATACCAAATAGCGCTTTTGATGCTGCCACTCTCTTTTATTGATTGTTGTAATCGGATAATGACTTCGAACAGCGAAATAGCAGTTACTCTACTCGCCTTGCCCTTGGGCAAAAGCTCGACCCACGGGAGCAATAAATGCAGAATTGCAGTTATTTCCTTCCTATCGGCCGTGTGCCGAGGGAATAACTGCGAAATGGCAGTTATTTCGCTTGCCCTTTCGGCAAAAGCTCGACTGGTGAGGGAAATAAATGCAGAATTGCAGTTATTTCCTTCCGATCGGCCATATGCCGGGGAAATAACTGCGAAATGGCAGTTACTTCCGTGCTCTTCGTGCAAAAGTTCGTTAGTGGTAGCAACATATTTAGAAGTGCGGTTATTGGCTAGTTCTCTCTGCAAAGGTTAGTGCAAGTATGCAAAAGTACAAACACTGGCGTGCTAACGGAACACAGAGAAGCGCCTCAACCTTCTCCTCCTTACAGAGATAGCTTATAGGCAGGTCCGCTTACACCAGCGAGATGGATGACATCCCCATCGCTCAGCGAGTAGGACTTGTAGGGAACCATGGCCTGCCCGTTCAGCAGGCTGCCGTTGCGCGAGCCCAAATCTTTGGCCCGGCAGCTGCCGCTTTCCCGATTCAGCTCAAGATGGAGGCGCGATACGCCAGCAGCCGTCTCCTCGTAATCGACGCTTTCTCCGGCTCTGCCAATCGTTAGCTTCTCCCCCTTCCAAGGCAGCCAAGCACTTCCGTCAGACCACTCCCTTTTTAAAGACGGCCCGCCGGATCGAACCGACTGCCCGAGCAGGACGGTCGCCTCGGTCGCATTCGCAGTCGCAGTCGCAGTCGCAGTTGCAGCCGCGACCGTTGTCCCCATGCTCGGTCCCGGCCCATCATTCGTCTTGGCCGATGAATCAGCCATTCTTTCATTGCTCTTCCCAATGTTGCGGGCAAAGTCGGAAACCGACGCGAGGCTGCTCCCGTGCTCATCTTCTCTACCATATGCGTTTTCCTGTTTGATAGAGGACGCAACTGCCCCGCCGTTTGGCCAAGAACGTTCGGAAGCTCTTGAAGCGGCAGGAGTGAATGGTGAAGAGCCCCCTCGCAATGGTCCCGATACGGGAATAAATTCATCAGGATCGTAATCATCGGCGCGATCGCCCGTCAGCAGCCGCGGCGCTTCTCGTTTCGTCCAGACATAGATTAAGCCGGCCGCTCCCATCAGCGTCAATCCGAGGCTGATATACAGCCCATTGACCGCAGCCGATGGCAGATAAATGTATCTCCATGCGCATGCGATACCAACTAAAACGACAGCGGTCAATATCCATCGCTTGCGACTCAACTCGGAACGATCAATCGGCTCAGCCTCTTCTTCGCTCATCTCCTCGTCCGGCTCCATCCCATCATAAGCTAATCGGATGTGATGTTCCCACACCGCCTGCGGATCACGCTCGAGCGAAGCAGGTGCCGTTACCGACGCTGGTGCCGGCACCTGACCGACAACAGCCTGCTGCCGATGCGACTCCCGTGCGATCGGCAAGCTCTGCTCCGCGCTGAGAGACTTATAAACACTCCTGCTTGGAGAGCCCGCCTCGATCAGTTCCAGCAAAACTTGCCGCAGTTCGTTCAGCGGCCACGGCCGGTCGTTAAACGTACGCAGCAAGCGTTGTAGGCCGCTGCCATCAATCGTATGGACATAAGCGCTGACGTAGACAATGAGCGGCAGCAGTCCTCCGCCACCCGAGGCACCGCTTGCACCAGCCAAACCCGATCCTTCCCGTTTTAAAGGCATATAAGCGATGCCGATATCATCTAGCCGCTCACCTGCGAACAAACAGCTTTCTTCAAGCAGGCAACCGCTGGGATGAAGCATGTAGTTCTTGCATTCGATCAATGTTTCGACAATCGCAAGCAGCAATGCGTAAAATTGCTCCATGCTCAGCCTTTGCATCTGTAAGCATCGAGATAGCATTCGCCGCCCGGATAGCGCATACCGAAACGTAATGGCGCCGTCGAATTCCATCCATTCAACTGGCAGCAAACCAGGAATACGGTTATTTTGCAGCATTTGCAGCTCGATTTCATCGAGTTCCGCTCTGGCGATCGCTTTTTCCCGATCGACAATCATTTCGTGACCCCGCTGCATCGAGAAATCGATTCGGTAATCATTCATAAGTTATTCCTTCCTCCTTTCCTGCCTGCTACTGAATAAAAAAGGTTACCGCTCCCGGTACAACCGCCAGCATGAACGGAAAGGTTCTGCCGCCAGCCGCCCAAGCCGCCCATTCTCCTTGGCGAGCCCCGCTTCTCCGGCCGACAAGCGCCCCCGCGCCTGCTGCCATTCTTTTAAAAAAGGGCCGGTGCAAAATCAGCCATAGCGCGCCAATGACACCTGCGTAAAGAATAGCGTAGAGCATAATGTAAAGCACGGGTACGACTCCGATCCAAGCACCCAAAGCACCGAACAGCTTGACATCTCCGGCTCCAATCCCTCGCGCCAAATGGAGGAGAAGCAGCGGCCCAAAGCCTGCGGCAACGCCAGCCAAAGCACGCACAAGTCCGTCCCAGCCAGCGAAAACCCCGTGGTAAAACAGCCCAGATATAAAAAAAGGAAGCGTAATCCAATTGGGAATAATCATTGCGCGGAGATCGGTGAAAGCCGCCACGCCGAGCAGCAGTATTGTCGCCGCAAATGGAATCCCTCCAATTTCTGTGAACGGCAGATTTAATAGAGTCATGCTTACCCTCCTCCTTCCTTCGGTTTCTTTTCAACTTGAAAATGCATCGACGCCTGTTCCCCAGACGCCGAGGTTGCCGTCAGCTCCCATAATCCCGGCGTCGTATTGCCGGATACGTGCCAGGTCCATTTCACGAAGCCGTGTTCATCAGCCAACGCCTCGCCTAAATTTTTCGCTTTGCTCTGCCCGCTCTTATATTGTACTTGCAACGAAGCGACGGCTCCCGGTTTCGTTAAAGCCGTTAATGTGGCGGTATGACCTGGACGCAGCGGCGACGGTTGAATCGAGACGAGCTGAATTGGAACGATTTCGGCAGAGTCCGTTTCTTTATCTGTGGCTGGCAATATGTCGCTTACCCATACCCGCTCCGATGCCGGCTCTCGCAGAATGATCGGTTTATTCAGAATCGGAACGCGCATTGGAAACTCATAGGACGCTTCAATTGTTATGTAAGGCTCCTGCTTGCTCTTCAAGTCGGGTAAAGACAGCCGGGAAAGCGTAATCCGCTCAGGTTCGAGAATGGCTTTATCAGCATTACCGCGAAGAAGCGGTTCAACGGCGAATCGGCCAAGCTCCGTTGAAGCGGCGTCCACGAGTGGACTCCAATCTCCTTCGATAGCCGAAGAAGCTAACACGCCTGCAGGATCAGGAAGCCATCTCGCCGCCTCAGCGGCAATCATCCGCCAGCCGGACAAAGGCAAATTCGCAGGCTCTGCAGCCGGGGCAGGACTAGACCATTGCGAGACTGCCAACTCCGCAGGCCGAATATGCGCCGCGATTTGCCTGACGGATTGCGAGGCGGCCGATTGCAGCGCCATCTGCGCAGCGCATAGCCGGATAAGAATAATAAAAGCCATTAGCACAGCCAGCAGCAAGGGCATCGTCAGCGCCGCCTCAAGCACGATGCTGCCCTGCTCGTCTCTTCTGCCGTCTGCTGCTTTAGTAGGACCAGCCCATCGTTTTCGTCGCTTCATAACGATTGCCATTAACCGCTCCTTCCCACGCGCCGAATGCACCGATCGCCTTCATAACACCAGGTAAAAACCAAAATGCCATTTCTGCCTTTACTTCTCCTGATACGGCGGCAGGCACCCCTGCCAGCGTTACGCCGTTGTTCTGCTCAATAACAGCAATCATCCGAGATAGTCTCGGCGGACTGTCGGCTCCCCCGTGCAGCAGCATGAACAGTCTTAAGTAATCAGAATACGTCAAATCTATCTTGGCGTATTTAGACAACGGAGCTTTACCGTTCGTAGCCAGCCCTATAAAGTCTTCGATCGTTTTCTCCAGTCCGTATATCACTGCGCAGCCTAAAATAAGGAGCGGGTGCCCGGCAGAACGGCATTCGATCAGCCCCTCTGTCGTACGAATCGCCATACGCACACCAAACAACTCGCCATAGGAAGCCGCTACATTAGCGAGCGGGCGATGAAAGCCGTACAAAATGTACTCCGCCTCTTGGAACTGAAAATCCATCCTACTGGACAACGCGCCCTGTCCTCGGTCGCCCCCGGTAAACGACTCTTTCAAATATTCGGGTTGAAAGGCATGGAAACGCTGGAGTACGTATTCTCCTGCATACACCGAATCTCTGGCGCGCTCCAGCATATCCGCCATGCCGGCGAATAAGCCGTCCATCCTATCGACGGAAGCCTCGGCCTGATCGTATGCATCCTTAAGAGGCTTACCGTCCCCGGAAAAGTCTTCTTCTCCCGCTGCAACTTCGTTAAACAGCCGATTATGCTCGTATCTTTGCTTTACCAGTTCGAAAGTTTCCCGATTTCCGCCTTCGCCCGGCTGTTCAAGACCGCTTAGCATTTTCCGGCCCTGTTTCCAAAGCGAGCCTGCCTTGTTATTTTGCTCGCGCAGCCGCTTACGCACATCGCCTTGATCGACCGTTTCTCTTCTTAATTCAATCAATGAACGCTCGCCAAAATACACTTTTTTGTACTCGACATACTTCTCTTGCATTTGCCTTACTTGGCCCTTCAAAACACTGCTGTACGAATACCCCGTTCCAAGAGCCGCCTGCAAAGTCGAAGCGAAGTTGGAAATCGAAAGGCTGATCTTATCATAGGCCTTGCTTTGCTGCATCAGCTCCTCCCGATACTCGGAAAACCATCCGTCAGGCAGGATCACTTCTCTTGCGGTTCGGCGAATATCCGCCAATTGCCGGTCTGCTCCGCTATTATCGAAATCGCCGCTTTCCTGAGTCGATGAATGCTCCGAGACACGGTCATAACCAGCTTTGCTTGGCGATTGTTCCGCCAATTCCGCCACGGCTTTCATCTCATCGTTCACGCTTTGAGCTTCGGCAAGCGCAGTAATTGCTTTGAGGCGCAGCGCATCGTGCAGCTTAGCGAGCTTGCCATCCTCTTTCTGAAGCCGATCAAGCAGCGTTCGCGCATTTTGTTCGTAGGCTTGCCGCTGAGCTGCGTATTTCGGCTTTTTGCCGTTCTTTATCAATTCCATATCCGTTCGTACCCAAGATGCGTAAAGCTCATAATCCTCCGCCATCGCATTCGCGTTCAGTTGCGCCGCTTTCGAGCCGTCGACTGGAATAAGACCTGGCAGCCCGCCTTTCTCCGCCTCTTCGGCCGCTTCTTCCTGCAAAGAGACGATGGTTTCCAGCAGCGACTGTCTTTTCTCGTACAGTTTTCTAAGACGCTCCAGCGTATCGATTGCCGCAGTCCCCTCCTTCAACGTCTCTGAAAGAGGGGCAAACTTGGATAGTAGATCAATCGTGAAGTCGATAGGCGCTTTATATTTCATTTCCTCCAACACTTGTCGCTTGAAAATCGGATGGCTGCCCAGGTAGGCCGCATCATTAAGCTTCACATCCGTTAGTTTGGCGTCAACCATCCGGAATGAGCGGCCCGTCAGCGACCGCTGCCGTTCCAAATTGGCTTGCGCCGACCGCCGAAACAGCTCTTCGCCGTCCGTTCCTCCACGGCCGAACAAACCATAGCGTTCGTACAGGCCGTCGTCGAATGCCGACAGCACGGAACGTGTTCCGGCTCTCGCCGCATCCTCCGTCATCTTATTCAGCGTTGCCAATCTTGCATAATCAATCAGTACGGAAGAAAACAGCAGCAGCGAAGCAAGCGCCATGACCGAGAATACCGTCACCGCTCCTTCACGACGGATGGACAAGCGACACCACTGGCGTATTCGCTTTGCAAACTGGCCTGCCAAATTCATGTCCCCTCCTCCATCTCCGACTAAGAGCTCTTTCCGTATTTGCCAAGCGTTTTTTCCGCTTTCATCTTCTCTTTGCCACCCCAGCCCGAAGCAAAGCGATTGTTATAGTACCTTGCCAAATCGACGCTTCGAATAAATTCAACCGGATCAACGATGCCGGCAGCTGCAGCCGTCTTCGGCTCGGTTAAACCGAGCATTCGCTCTAGCGGGGCTATCGACACCGGCTGCTTCAGTTTAAGCTCGATTGTTCGTTTTACAGCCCCCGGCTCGTACTGGATGGAACCGGTCAGCGATGAGGCCGAAACCGCCCCGATCCAGGAAGAACTTGCGGTCAGCTTGCGTTCCGCCAGCCCTTCTCCCACATTCTCGCCTGCTGTTGCTTGTCCAGGCAGGTCGAGGGTGACGGCGGAAGCCTGTCCGCCCAGTCCGAACAGTGACTCGAGCAGTCGATCCTCTGTCATTCGCCAATACAATCCGTCGTAGAGCGGCTGCTCCAGCATGCCGTTCCGCCAATCGCGGTGACTATTATCCCAGCTGAAGGCCGTTCGCTCCGCCGCTGAGGAAGCCGAGTAATAAATGATGACCTTTTGATATAAATAGAGACTGAATAATAGAAATAAAAACAGCATCGTCAGCAGCAGCGGCATCACAAGCGCCGATTCGAGCGTAAAGCTGCCCCTTTGCCCCCACAAAATGCCACGCAGCCGGCTACGAAAAAATTTCGTCCGCTTTGTCATCGGCTTTGCCCATTAAGTTTTCGATCAGATCGATAATCCAATCCTTAAACAACAATGCGATAATAATGACAACGGCGATAATCAAAATAACCTCCAGTGTCCCCAGTCCGCTCTCCGAGCGCCAAAACTTTCGGACTGCCCGGCTTACTGCATTTCTCGGCCGGAAAATGCGTCCTCCACTTGATAAAAGAGCCTGTACTATTTTCATATTCGTTACCTTCCTCTCTTTAACCCGTTTTAAAATTCAACAAACCGTCTCAACGAACGACACAGCAGCTACAGCAGCAAGATCAAGACATAAGCAGCAGTGCAGGAGCTGCGACCAATACCATTAAAACAAGCAAAATGCCAACCAGCGGGAACACAAGCTTAGACGAAGCCTCCTCTCCCTTCGATCGGGCGACCGCCTTGCGCTTCTCCCACAGCGAATAGTTCAACTCCCGCAGCGCGAGTACGAAGTGCTCTCCTCCTCTGCGATAATTCAGCAGCAGCACGGTCGTAAAAACAGAAACCTCCTGAACGGCGCAGCTTCGATTAAAGCGCTCGATTGAAGTGCCGAAGGACTCCCCGTTCCGAAGAGATCGCACCACTTTGGCCCATTCTTTATAGAGGGGATGACTTTCGGCGTCCTTGCCATCGACGCAGCGCATAAACGCCTGCTGCACGGTCTCTCCCGCGCCGACCAGCAGCATCAGCTTGCTGAGCGTTTCGGGAAGCTCGAGCAAAATCGCCTGCTTCCGGCGAATAACAAGAGCGCCTGCTTCCGTGAATCGGCGAACAGGCAACAAGCATCCGACAAGCGCGCCGATCGTCAAAATGACCGTCTCTCCGCTGAGCCAAGCGAGCAGCGCGCTTGCCGTCAGCGCAGCGTATCCGCCTCCCGCCGCCGCAGCCAGCAGCCGCTTCGTGTCGTCCAGCCGCCATTCCGTCCCGTGCAGAACGACTTGCTTCGCATGGTATCCGCTTAGCGGCAGTTGAGCCTTCTCGAACACTCCGCTTCGTTCCAGAAATTCAGCGAACGGCCGTTCAAGCAACTGCGTTCTCGCCTCATTCGAAGACAAACGACCTGCAGCTTTAGCCCGCAAAACAAGCGATATTGCTTTTCTTGCTAATAACAGCCATGCAACGGTCAGTCCGACGGCTATCGCGGCTGCCATCAAATTCGCTCCCTCCTCATATCCGAATCGCCATAATCCGCTGGATAAACCAAAAGCATACCGCCAGCGCAGCCAGACCGACCGTCAGCAACGTATACCCCGCTTTGCCATATAACGGCGCCATATAGTCGGGCGCCGCAAAACCGAGAAAAGCAAGAAAAGCGAAAGGCACAGCCATCATAATTCGAGCTTCGAATTTTTTCTGCGCAATCATAACCGCGATTTCCTGCTGTACCTCCAGCTTTTCCCCAATCGTCTGAGACGTGCGCTTCATCACCGAAACGAGGTCGCCGCCGCTCCGTTTGCAAGCCGCCATGACATCGGCGAATTGCGTAATATCATCGATGCCGGCCCTGTTCGCCAAGTGTCGAAGTGCCTGCTCCAATGGTTCGGCGTTGTCAAGCCGATACTTAATCATTTGAAACTCGTTCAGCAGCTCCGTCCGAGGATCGGGATACAGCAGCCGCAAATCGTCGATCGAGGCAACGAACGCGTTCTCTACCGACCGTCCTGCGGCAAGCGAGGAGGCAAGCGAATAGAGCGCTTCTTTGAACTGAAGCTTCAGCCTCTGCTTGCGGCTGTTTATTAGGGATGCCCGATAGAAACGGGGAGCGCATAATCCAACAACCCCTAGCGTTATTGAAACGGGAACGGAACGGTAGACGATGTATAGTGCGACAAACATAATGGTGTACCCGACCGCCGCCGCGAACGCAAATTGGATGGTGGTCGTCGTTTCTCCGCCGTTACTCGGCCATCCGCTCCAGACGAGCAGTTTTCGCAAACGGCTGCTTTGCGGCTTCAGCTTCTTGCCCGCCAAAGAGACTCCGGGCTTTCTCCCTGATGCGGCTTGCCCGTTCTTCATCCGCTCCACTTCCTTTCATCCGTATCTATCCCGGCCATCTTCAGCTTATCGGTCTGAAGCAGCGAATGACCGGACCTCTTCAATTCTCCAAGAACGACACCGTCACGCTCGCCCTCCTCCTCAAAGCGAAATAGGGGCATGACCGCGATTTCGCCGTTCTCGACGCCAGTCACTTCACCTATTTCCGTCACCCTCCTTGAACGGTCGCGAAAGCGAGAGAGATGAACGACGATATCGAGCGCGGAAGCGATTTGCTGCCGAATCACTTGCACCGGCATGTCGGCGGCTCCGAGCACCATCGTTTCGAGCCTCGCCATCATATCCTTTGCGCCGTTTCCATGTCCGGTCGACATGGAGCCCGCATGCCCGGTATTCATCGCTTGCAGCATATCCAGCGCTTCGCCCCCGCGCACCTCTCCGACAATGATGCGATTCGGCCGCATCCGCAGCGATGCGCGGATCAAATCGCGAATCGTAATCTCTCCTTTGCCTTCCGTATTGGCGTTGCGAGTCTCCAATGACACCAAATTCGGCACACTGCGAATTTGAAGCTCGGCGGAGTCCTCGATCGTCACGATCCGTTCATCGGAAGCGATATGCTGCGACAACGCGTTCAGGAAGGTCGTTTTCCCCGTTCCCGTCCCTCCGCTAATAAAAATATTGTATTGAGCCGCAATCAACATCCGCAGAAAGCGAGCCGCTTCAGCCGTCAGTGAGCCGGCGGCGACCAGCTGTTCCATTGTCATCGGCCGCTCGGGAAATTTGCGGATAGTCACGGCAGGCCCCCGGAGTGCGACGGGAGGCAGTGCAATATGAACGCGAGAGCCGTCCTTCAGTCTGGCGTCAACAATCGGAGACGACTCGTTCACCACCCGGTTAACGCTCGCAACAATGGATTGAATCAAGTCTTCCAATCGGTCCCGGCTTTCAAACGCGGCAGGCAGCTGGCTTATCCTCCCGTGTCGTTCGACGAAAATCTCGGCATGATGATTGATCATGATTTCCGTAACGGAAGCATCGTCCATAAGCGGCTGCAAAATATCAAGCCCTCGAAAGGAGTGAAACAGCCGGTGAACCAACGCCGCCTTATCGGCGGCGGTCATAGCCCTGCTGCCGTCCCATTCAAGTACAGCGGACTCCGCTAGCGACAGCAGCCGTTCGTCGGATATTTCTCCGCTCAAATCGATTCGTTCGCGAATCGATTCCCGCAGCTGCCGGACCTGCTCATCGGTGAACAAGCGGTTTCGCCCCCTCTTCTTCGATTAGAAAGCGGAACAGCCGCTCCACCGCCGCTTTATAGACCGGCGATGCGATTATAGCGCCGCCGGATTTCCGCCGCCCTTCGCTCTCCTGCTCAGGCAGTTCAGCCGCTATTGGATGCTTTGCGCCAAAGCGTCCGCCATCTGCAGTGGGTACCCGTTCCGTGGAGCAGCGATTTACGACAAATTGAAACCTCCGCTCCACCGCTTCAAATCTTCCTTGCCAGCGCTGCTCCGCATAGCGATAAGCCAGCTCGGCTTTTCTTCGGACGGACGGATCGTCGGTCAACAGCCAGATAATCTGGTCGCTTCGCTCGCAAATTGTCATGTGGAGCTCATCCGTGCCCTCATCCAAATCGACGACGATCAAGTCGTATTGTCCCGTTGCCGAAATCGCTTTGACGATCGCCTCAGCGTCAGCAGCCGAAAGTGCCAGCCTGTCCTCCTGATTCGAGCAAGGCAGTAAATAATCTCCTTTGAAACGTGGATGTCGCTTACGGTGCTTCAACAGCCAATCTCCAGCCCGCTCCGGCTGCGACTTTAAAACGTACAGCAACTGCGAAAGCCCTTCGCCTTGGTGATGGCCTTCACCGCCAACCTCCAACTCTCCGCCATCCAGCTTGTAATGCCACGCACTCCAGCGCTCCAAATTCAAATAAAATGCGCGGCAGCCCTTGGCGGCCGCTGTCTCCATCAATTGAAGAGATAGCGTCGTTTTACCTACTCCTCCCGATGCCGAATAAACCGCAATGACGGATGATCCGTCTCCTTCGGCGCCTCGGTGAGCCTTGCCGCCAGACGCTCCGGCGTATAGCGCAGACAGCGATCTCAGCAGCTCGGGGAGCGGCTGATATTGCCTAATCTCTTCATACTCCGGGCATTGGCCTCTGGCCGTCACCAGCGCGGCAACCGGAACCTTCCCCAGCGAGTCGGACGCGGCGCTCAGCATGGATGGCTGTGCTGCCACGAGGTCTACCGGATAGCCGCTTCGCAAATATTGCACGAACGCGTCCGGATGAGTGAAAACGGTAAGCTGCCACTGTTCGCCAATGGGACTGTTCCTCACGTAATCGGCCAATCTTCTGGCATACTCCTGTTCCTTAACTGCAATCGCAACCTGCAACCGCATCGTTCATCCCCCTCCCTCCAAGCGAACGCAAAAAAGCACCGTAAAAGGCGCAGTTCCCTGCGTCTTCTACGGTGCTTCCGTATCGCTCGTTATTTAATTGACTAGAATTTACCATACAGAACCGACATCCGTCAACTGAAGTTCCCAAAAAAATCCTTGCAGATCATTTCCAAATATTTTAAAAAATCTAGATACAATTTGTATCGCTTATGCTATAATCAGAAACGTACCGTATCGAGTAGCTAAACTACATAAGAACAATGAAAGGGGGTGAGCTCAATGAAAAAACAATGGGAAGCTCCAGCTTTGGAGACACTGGAAGTGAAATTCACTTTCGACGGCGAACTCGCTGAAACGCAAGGCCGTCCTAAGCCAAGCCACTGGGGCCCTCGCTCCTAATTCATCACATTTTACACAAAAAGCTGTCCGCGGCGAAAACCGAGGACAGCTTTTTTCTTTTTCGACTAAAAACCGAAATCAGTACTTGACTCTAAGTAAGGAGAAGCGCTGATTTTAAGTTTGATCCTCTTTTTCAATAAAATGCGAAGAGCCTGCTCCTACGGGATCTGCGGCCCCCATATAACGTTCCCCTCCCCGCCTGGCGCCACATCCTACCATTTTTTGTGGATATCAAAACGATGGCGGGATTTACGCCCCAGTCGCTTATGCTTACAGCGCGGCATTTGCCGCACTGATTTCCACTTGCGGTACTTCATCCTGCGGCGAAGCTTCCGCTTGCGCACGGAGCAGCCTTTGGAAGCCCCCCTGCGAATCGCGCGCAAGCTCGGCATATCCGCCTTGCTGTATCACTTGTCCGCTTTCCAGCACGATCACATGATCAGCATTCCTAATCGTGGAAAGCCGGTGAGCGATGACGATAATCGTCATTGTTCCTTTAAGCCGCTCCAGCGCATGCTGAATTCGCAGCTCATTCTCGCCGTCCAGCGCACTGGTCGCTTCATCCAGCACGAGCACCGAAGGCTTGCGGAGAATCGCCCGGGCGAGAACGATCCGCTGTCTCTCTCCTCCCGATAGACGGATGCCCCGGTCGCCGATCACCGTATCCAGTTGGTCCGGCAGCTTGGAGACAAACGATTCGGACGCGGAGAAACGAAGCGCCTCCCACAGCTCTGTTTCCGTTGCATTTGGAGCACCAACCGTGAGATTGTCGCGCAAGCTGCCGTGGAACAGAAACGGCTCCTGCGCCACATAGCCGATTGAGCTTCGAAGCCGGCCGAGCCTTTCCCCTTCGAGCGGCAGCCCGTCGATCAGCACTTCACCCTCAAGCGGCGCCATCAAGCCCATCAACAAGTCGATGAGCGTGCTCTTGCCCGCTCCGGACTTGCCGACAATGGCCGTCATTTTGTTCGCGGGAACGAATAAATCGATATGTTGAAGCGCGCGGTCAGAATTCTCCGATTCCCCGTCCTCTTCCTCGCCTCTTCCCGCATAACCATAGCTGACATCCCGGCAGGCGATGCCGTGCTGCAGCTGGAAAGGCCGAAAAGACTGCCGATCCCCGTCAAAGCCATTTTCAACCGGATCATCCAGCTCTTCCTCCCGCTCAGCGTCGCTGTCTCTCTGAAGGCTCGTCACCGCTTCGAAGGCGGCTACTTTATTGACAATATTCTCAAGGCCTGATTGAATGCTGATGAACCTCGGCCATAGCCGGGTAAAGATAAGCACGATCAGCAGCAGCTGCTCCCCCGGTACTCGCAGCACATGCAAAGCCAAGTACACGAACCCTGCGATCAGCGCAACGGAGGAAAGCCGGTACAGCAAGTTTGAATTAGCGTAAACGCGATAGGCGTTGACCATATTTTTTTCCAATCGGCCGCAAAGCTCGGCAAACCAATCCATATGCTGCTGCTCGAGCCGATTGCTTTTTATATCCTTCATCCCGTTAAAATGATCGTTCAGCCCAGCAAAATAAGCTTTGGACAGCTGCGTCGTCTCCTTGCCCAGCTTGGCCGACTTGCGGACAAACCGTCGCGAAACGAGCGACAGCGTCACGCCGCTGCCAATAATTATCGCGGTCAATTCAAAGCTGAGCCACATCGCCAGGGCGATCTGAATGACGGTAAACGCAACCGATCCAATCATCTTCAGCAGCAAATCGATCCCGCCCGTAACCCGGTTCAATTCGGCCGACAGCGCCTGATTGAAGTCCGAGCTTCTCCTTTTCAAAAAAAAAGACCATTTGGCCCGCAGCAAGGAACGATGCGTATCAATTCGCAGCCGTTTCACAAAGGACTGTAAAATCGACTCGGACAATACGGTATGGTACCGCTGCAGCAGCGCCTGGCCGCCGACCAGCAGGACAAAAACAGCAAGCACGACGGCCAGATTCATACGAATGCCCCATTCACTCAAGTACGCCATGCCCGTTGAGACAAGCGGAATCTGGCCTAGCTCCATATCGAAGACGCCTGTCATGCCAAGCAAAGGGATAATCAGAAATATTCCGATTCCCTCAAGCCCGCTGACGGCCAGCATAAGCGAAATATGCGCATAGAGCCGGAACCCTGCAGCGGCGTGAAGCTGTTTCAACAAGACGAGCGTTGCTCTCATGCGCATCTCCCCCTCATACGGACGACCGCTTGACCTGTCTCCAGAACCATAGCACAGGCCTCAGCGGAAAATATAAAAAATGAAGGCTTCTCGGCAGCGGCAGTACATGCGCATCCTTGGAGCTTGGATACAGCTTATTGGCCGCATAAAGCCATTTCTGCCGTCCTGTCATCGATGCGAACAAATACCGGTTGAACGAAAGCGCCACATCTCTGCGCTCCGGCTTCGGAAACAGGACAACCCGTTCACGAATAAAGGTAAGCGCGAGCTGCGCAATGCGGACCGAACGTTCGCCCGCCGCCGCTTCCGCAGGCGCTTTCGTCCCTAACAGTGAAGCCGTCAGCACGACAGCCGCTCCCCCTAAGTGGACGCTTTTAAAGCGTCTGAGCTTATTGTTCAACACAGCCCAATCAAGCGGCAGTGCGAGCAGCCGGTCGATATCGATCAGCCAGCGCAGGCAGGACCAGCCGTGCCTTGTCCCGTGCAAGACGAGATAGAGATACAGGTCTTCATTGCCGAGCGTGTATACTTCTTTACCAAGATCGCTCCGCTGCTTGCCAGCCCACAGCTCATCAAACGCAGGCTCGGACACCGTATCCGGATTGAGCCGCCAATGCAGCTCGATTTCGATATCCTTCCCGTCGTGGATATAAGAATGATGATGGGTTTTGCGCTCCAAATTGTTCAACAGCTCGCCCGATTCCTGATGCAGACGGTATCCTAGCTCCACAAGCGCCTGCTCCGTCTCCGCCAGTTGCTCCTTCGGCACAAGCATATCCAAATCGCTGGATGTGCGTCCCGAAAGATCGCCGTAAAGCAGCTTGGCCAGCACCGGCCCCTTCAGCATCAGCGAACGAATGCCTTGGCCGGCAAGCGCCGAACATACGCGCGAGGTTTCGGCCGCCAAATGAAGCATCAGCAAGCCGTTATTGCGGTATAACCGCCGGATACGCTCCAACGTCTCCGCCGGCACCCATTCCTCGCCTGCAAGCTGTTCCTTTAATACCGGATACAACACCGGGTGCGTCTGATGATACTCCATAAAATCGCAAAATGTGCGCCAGTCGAGGCTCTCGGCCTCGCTCCGCGCTCTCTCTTTGTCCAGCCCGCCTTCCGCCCGGAGCAGAAGCAGCATAAATGTCATTTCTCTCGTAAGGGAACTTAAATCGATAGGATACGCCTGCACTCCGCTCATAGTTCTCTCTCCTCTAATCGGCCGTCCCCGCTGGCGAACATCGCCACCGTCGTATAACGGTCCATTTGCTCCGCACCGGTGAGAATGCGGTCTCCGCTTCGCAGCCACGCATGGGCTTTCATTCCGCCCGTACGCTCATCCTTGGCCGTACCCAAGTAGAGCGTGCTGGCAATCCCCCTTCTGCGCAGCATTCTTGTGCCTGCTATGGCGGTCACCAAGCATTTGCTCTCCCACGGCGTGAACCGTCCGGCAATGCGGAGCGCCCGGGCGACCGATTCCGCTTCAGCCATGCGTATGCTTCCAGCCGGTGCGCATGACGTTTCCGCCATTGGCTTTCCTAGCGACGGAGCGATTTTCCCGAAGGGCATCGCCTTCTCCATTCTCGCCCAACCGAGCTGTCCGTACGCTTCGAGAAGCAGCAGCTTGAACCGCATATCGGAGACGAGCAGCTTACGGATCATCACGATCGTCCTTGCCATGTTAACCGACCGAATTAATGATAAGCCCTTCGCCAGCCAGCTTGATCAGGAACGCCTCGACTTCCGCCTCGCATCGTTCCCGGTCGACCTCAAATTCCGCGCACAGCTGCTCCGTTATCCGGCCAATCGTCGTCGGTGAAGCAAGCAGCTCCCAAATTCGGCCGCCCGTCGCTCCGAGGTTATAATATTTGCCGCTCTCGATACTCATCATCACTTTCTCCCCGCCCATATCGCTTACGACATAGCCTTCGGCCTGCGAAATCGTCTCTTTAATCGCTACAGAATTCATCGCTATACCAACTCTCCTTGTTTGATTAGATTAAAAATCTGCTCCGTCAGCTCCGGGATGGAATAACGGCCTGCCGGGCGTCTAAGCTGATAGAACGGAACCGCATTCGCCGTCTTCGCCGCAAAGGCGAAATGCCATTGCTGCAAGCCGAGGCTGACCACGAACGAATTGCTGTATGTATGGTATTGAAAAAAATGAATGCGTTCGAGCGGCTGCAGCGCTCTCGCCGACACTGCGCCGATTTCGGCCTTGCCGAGTTCGAATAGGCCGCCAAGAGGAGCCGTACCGCCGTGAAAGCCCTTCTCCGCGGGAACGTCATACTTGTCGTACTCGGCCATTATCCGGGCATAATTACCGGAATCCATGCCGAAGTAATCCAAGCTTTGCGTCCACAGCTTTTGCCGCGGAAACGACGAATGCGCCGTCGGAACATGAGTGCCAGCCACCATTGACAGCGGTGTAATATCATCGCTCAGCATTTGACATCCCGCCTGCAGCAGAGCTGCCGTCAGCGTTGATTTTCCAGCGCCGCTGTCGCCCATCACGACATAGGCCTTTCCGTCAATCAGAACGGAGCTGCCATGTATCGGCACGATTCGCCGCTGAAATAAAAGGACGGCAAAGCAGATGCCAAGCAAATACAAACGCAGATCCCGATCGTCGATTCCTGGCTCGGGCATAATCTCAATCGTTCTGCCGGCCGTCATCCGGTAGGCCGCAAGCCCCTTTAATACAATGAGAACGAAGTCGTCGCCGTAAAAGCTATAGCGGCCTTCCGTATCGAATTCAGAGATGCAGCTGTGTAAGTCGGCGTATTCGATAATGATTTCGGGTTCATTCCCGAGCGCGGGGGCAGGCGGCAGCTCTGGAAGCTCGATTTCGCTCTCTATGCGAAGCCCGTACGCCGAATACCGCTTTGTTGCGCCAAGCAGCCTGTTCGTCACTTCTAATCACCTCGTTTTATTTGATACTAATTGTAGCAATAATATTATAAAATATCAACAAAATGTATCAAGATGAACGCAGCTTTACGGCTCGATCCAAATAATCAAGCAGCCTTTCGGCAAAAATCCGTTCATTGTACTTCTCTGCATGCCTTCTGATCGCGGCCGGGTCCCATGCTTTCGCTTCAAATCGCTCCAGTGCGCGGACAAGCGATGTGACGGTCTGCTCCTCAAAGTAAAGCCCGTTCTGATCCGGGACAATCGTATCGAGCGCGCCGCCGGCTTGAAAAGCGATAACCGGACGGCCGCAGCCGTTCGCTTCGAGCGGGACGATGCCGAAATCCTCGAGTCCGGGAAACAGCAGCGCCTGGCAGCGCTGTAAATATCGTACGACTTCCTCGTCGCTCCTTCTCCCGAGAAAGACGACGCTCGGACCGGCCAGCGCTTCGAGGCGGCGGCGATCATCTCCGTCGCCGATGACGATCAGCTTTCGGCCGGTCGCCGTGCAGGCCTCAACAGCCAAATCAATCCGCTTATACGATACAAGCCTCGATACAACCAAGTAATATTCGTCTGGCGGTTCGTCGGCGACGGCAAATCGTTCGATCTGAACCGGCGGATAAACGACCGGCGCGTCTACACCGTAAAAGCGCTTGATACGATCCTTGACGACGGTCGAGTTGGCTATAATACGATCCACCTTCCGCGAATTGCGGCGGTCCCACGACCGCAGCGGAAGCGTACAAGCTTTAACCGCTGCCAGCAGCCAGCGGGGCAGCCCGCTTTCCCTCATATAGCCGTCGAAATCCCAAGCGAAACGCATCGGCGCATGACAATAGCAAAGATGTACGCTGTTCTTTCCTTTAATTAGCCCTTTCGCGTAAGCACTGCTGGAGCTAATAACGATATCGTAGCCGCTTAAATCCATAGACCGGACTGCAAACGGAAAAAGCCAGAAGAACAGCTTAAATCGGCTTTGAATACGGGGAATCCGCTGCATCCACGTCGTTCGGATCGACGCGTCCTGCAGCTCGGGAAGCAGCTTCTCGCGAGCGGCTATTGTCGTGTAAATCGGCGCGTCGGGGAACATTTTGTGAAGTACGCCGACGACTCGTTCCGCTCCTCCCATTTGATTCAAGTAATCATGCACAATCGCCACCTTCGGCTCGATCATTTGGCAATCCCCCTTGCCCGTTCTGCTTCCGGGACATCGCTGCCTAGAGCCGCTTCCAACTGTTGCAGGCAGCTTTCTTCATATACCGCTTCGACCTTGCTCGCCGCCTGTTCGATCGAGAAAGCGGTCCGCACGCGCTCCTTCCCCCGTTCTCCGAGCGTTCGGCGAAACAAGGGGTCTTCCAACAGCTCGCATGCGTAGTAGACAAGCTCGTCGATATTGCCCGTCTCGTACAGCAAACCGGTAATGCCGTGCTCGATAATGTCCGGCACCCCTCCGCCGTCCGTCGCAATGACCGGCGTGCCTTGCGCCATCGCTTCGATAATCACTCTGCCGAACGGTTCGTTTTCGGAGCAAAGCAGCAGCGAATCGGCCGCGCAGCAAATATCGTCCACCTGATCGTGAAAGCCGGTAAAGCGAATCCTTCCCTCCAGGTTGCGCTCGGCAGCCATCGCCTTCAGTTCTTCCCAGTAGCGGCCGTTTTCCGACCTAAACTTTGGTTCGCCGACCACCCACAGGTAGATGTCATGCCCTTGCTCGATCAATACGGCGGCGGCGAGGATAGCGTCCTCCTGCCGTTTCCAGCGGGCGATTTGCCCGACAATTGCGAACACGAAGCCGTTCTCGGGCGTCTGCAGCTCCTCGCGGATATGCTTTCTCCTGCGCTGTTTATCGGCGGCGGAAGTCTCTTGGACGACCGTTCCGTTATGGACGAGGCGAATGCGAGAGCGCAGGCCCGCCAGCTCCATGCCGTCGGCGACTGGCCGCGAAATGGCGATCAGCGATCGGGCCGCTGCGAGTGCGACCAGCTTAATAAGCCAGCCGACCGGACCTTTCGGCGGCATGTCATGCAAATGCCAAATAACTGGAAGCCGATGATGCCAGCGAAACAGCGAGGCCATCAAGCCTGCGCGCACCGAATTGGCATGCACCGCATCCACGCTATGCTTCTTTACTTCGCGGGCGAATCTCCAGCCCGCTCCCAGCATGCGGCCCGCGTCTCTCGCCAGCATAATCGGATTGCGCGACAGCCTTGCGCGGGCGCTTCGCAGCGGCACTGTCGCCAGACCGGCATCGCCGGCACGACGCAGCAGTTCGCCTTCCGGCGCGAACAAAATCGGTTCCACCCGCGACATATACGCGGCGGTCATAAGCAGGTTCACCTCGGCGCCGCTCACTTCGCCGGTATGGTTGTACAATGCGATTTTCACTGGCGCTTTCTCCTTTCCGCAGCGTCCTCCAACACTTCGGTCACCGACCTCGCCACCTGGCTCCACGTATAGTTCCGCAGAACAAATTCATGGCATTCTTCACGGGTCGGAAGCTGCAGCTCGCCTTTTAACGCTTTGACGAGTTGGCGGGCCATCGCTTGCGGACTGCCGTCATCAAATAACAGATCGCCGGACAATCCGCTTAATATTTCTTTCGTGCCGCCGTACGGCGTCCCCATTGCCGGCGTTCCGCATGAAAGCGATTCGACGGTAACGAGACCGAAGCCTTCCAGCGTAACGGTCGGAACGACGCTAATATCCGCGGCCTGATACCATTCAACCAGTTGCTCGTTGCTTACACGGCCTACCATTTGCACCCGTCCGGTCAGCCGCCTCTCCGCAATAAGCTGTTCATACTCGCCGCGCATCGGGCCTTCGCCTGCAATGACGAGCCGGGAATGCGGACAATGCTCAGCAACCTCCGACATCGCTTCAATTAGGCGATCGATGCCCATACGGCGTACGATTCTCCTGACGCAGAACAGCAGGCTCGTATGCTCTTGCACGCCTAGCTTCTGCCGAACACTGAGCCGATCGACGGCAGGCGCGAAGCGCTCGTGCTCCACCGCCCCCGGAACGATATCGATTCGCTCCCCGTCAATTCCGTAATGCTCGATCATCATCTTGCGAAAATAATCGCTGAGCACAATAAACCGGTCCGAACGGCGATAGGTCGCCAGCTCGATCCGTTTTTTCATCCGGTATCGCGCTTCTCTGACCAGGAAAGGCGTTCCGCTTTCTTCCAAATTAGATTCCATTGCCCAAGGGCCGTGGAAATGGGTTACGATCGGTATATGGTCCGGCAGCAGGTCTCGCGAAATCATTGACGCATACAGCGCGAAATGGGGATTAAACACATCCGGCTTTTGGTCCGCCACGATAGAGGCGGCATGCCGGCGAAACGACCACATCCGGCTCAGAATCGGCGCATCGGCATTGGCCGCCTTCTTAATGCTCAACCCAGCCGAAAGCTCCTCCCGCTTTCCTCCGGCAATCAACCCGATGGCTGTATGTCCGTGCTCCTTTAGCGCTTGGTTATAATCGGCATAGTAGCGATTTAATCCTCCGGGCTGCCACTCGTTCCACCCAAGTCCGGTCGTCAACACCTTCATCCTATCCGCTCTCCCTGTCCATCCCGTCTTTTCTCTGCCAAGCTTTCATAATAATCGAGTGTATCCTGCGCAATTCGGCTCCACCCGTACGTTTGAGCGGTCTCATACGCCTGCACTCGAATTTCTCTAAGCCGTTGCGGGTTCGCAAGCAGTAGTTCGAGCTTCTGGGCAATTGCCTGCGAATCCCTGGCTGGGATAATAAGCGCATTATGCCCGTCTTGCAAAAAAGCGTCCGTCGAAAATGCGGTCACTGGCGCCAAGCCGCAAGCCATCGCCTCAATCAGCGAAAGCGGAAAGCCCTCCGACAAGGTTGGGAAAAGCTTAATCTGATGACCGGTCAGCAGCGCCGGCAGCTCCACTTGCCGATAACGCTCGACGACCGATATTTGCGAGTGAACCTCCTCATCATAGTCCTCCAGAACCCGTTCGACGGAACAACCGGTCCCTATAAACGATATCGATACATGCGGGTACCATCGAAGCAAGCCATTCAGAGCCGCCGCCGTATACCGAATGCCCTTTCTCGGAATATAACTGCCAATTTGCGCGATGCGGATCGCTTGTCCGGCAGCTCCCCATTCGATCGGCAATCCCAGAAAAGCGTCCGGCAGCCCGTTCCGCACGATACGAGAATTTGCGCCTTCCACCTTTAATCGGCGCAGCGCATAGTCATAATCGCGTTGATTTAAAAAAAGCGATCCGTCTGCCCTGCGGAATGAAATCGCCACTTCCTTTAAACGCAAGCCGCCGTGATATAACGGGTACTTCCAGGAAAGACGAAGATGGCCTCTCCGCTCTTCCTCCAGCAAGCTTTCGTGCATCGTATGCTCCAGTCCGTGGCTGCGGGTAACCAAAATCGGGCCGTTCCTTCTGCTCCGCAGCAGGCTCCAGAGCCAGGCGTCGCCGCTGGAAGCGTCCACGACGTCCAGCTTCTTCTCGCTGGCAAGCTTGCGAATTTGTCGCCATAAAAAGAACGGAAAGAAAAGAGGCTTAAGCTTACCCGGAATATAAGACGGCAGTTGGTCGAAGGAAAATAACGCAACGCTGTGTCCAAGCCGCCTATATTGCTCCCCAAGCCGATAAGTGACGCCTGGAGCGCCCGCATTCTCATCCAATGGATGATGAATTGATAAAAGAATATACATTAGACGGCCTCCATTTTTTTCTTTTTGCTCCCCAGCTCGCGCCATTGATTCCTCATCCAGAGAAAATCCTCCTTGCAGTAGAAAAACGAGGAGAGCCGCACGCCGTAATCCCTCACAAACAGGACGATAAGGACGGCAAAATTAACGACGGAGGACAACAACAACGCGTACGCCGCGCCTGCAATGCCGTAGCCGGGAACGAGCAGATTGATCAGCAGTGCGTTCATCAGCAGCGAAGCTGCCTTAAGCGCCGTCGTCCGGCCCGGTTTGCCTGTCGCCATAAACGCTTGAGCGATCGTCCAGGTCGCACTCGACACGACCGTATGAACGACCAGTATGCGAAAGAGACCGATCGCCTCTTTAAAGCCGCTGCCGTAAAGCAGCAGCAGGGCATATGGGGCAAGCGCAATCGCCATAAACCCGAGCACGATCGTAATCATGGAGCTGATCCGGTGCATTTTCAAAGTCAGCCTCACCGCCTCTTCCTGCTGCAACGAGGCCGCCTGTGGAAATAGCACCGAGACGACCGAGGTTTGGATAATTTCCAGCATTTTCGACAAATTCAAAGCGACCAGATAGATGCCTAGGCTTGCTGGAGATAACAAGCCTGCTACAAGCACTTGATCGATATAGAACGACAGCGTCCCCGCCAGATCGGTGCCGTAGGAACGGATGCCGTAGCCGGTCAGCAGTCGGGCCGAAGCCATCACTTTTTTTTGCCGAATCCGGTAAATGCGCAGCAGGCGTACTGTTGTCCAAAGGGTGGCGGGTGCTATCGGAGCCAGATAGGCAATAGAAGTATGCAGCGGGGTCACCTGATTTGTCGTAACTAATGCGATCAGCAGCATCAAAGTCATCACGTTAGGCAGATACCGCATTCGGTTGTAAAGCTGAAACTCTTCTCTTGCCTGCAAAACCGCATTATTCATGATGCCTAGCAAGCCAAAGGGAACGAGCACAAGCGCCCAGCAAGCGAACTGCACCGTCTCGGTTGAATAGCCGGACAACCACTTCGGAATAAGCAGCAGGCCGGCTCCGACCGACAGCGCCGCCAGGCATAAGCCGGTCCATAAGGAGGCGACATACAGGGAGCCGTCGTTTCCTTCACGCTTCTTCATGTGGTAAATAATCGAAGACGGCAAGCCAAGCGTTACGATATAGGAGAGCAGCTGCGGCCACATAATCATCGCTGCCTGCTCTCCCCTGCCTTCCGGTCCCAGAAAACGGGCGATTATGATGCCTGTCAGCGTATTGAGCAGCAGAATAAACAGGTTAGAGGCAAAAATTTGCGCGATGTAGCCTATTAAATCTTTCCTTTTCAAAAACTCGAATCTCGCCATCTTTCGCTTCCTTTCAGCGAGGCGTCGCCGTTACGGCTTTATGTACAGCCGTCTCTTGAATAACGCGGCTGTAATGGCCCGCCATTTCGCTCCAGGAGCAGTGGACCGCCAGCCGTTTTGCCTCGTTTCCCATACGGATTAGCCGGTCCCGGCTGCTCAAGCATTGCTTGATCGCATCCGTGAGCGCTTCACGGTCGTTCGGATCGTCGATAATAATCGCCGCATCGTTGTTCAACAGCTCCACGGCTCCGCAGTTGCAGCTTGTAATAATGGGCAGCCCGACAGCCATCGCTTCCAGCAAAACGAGTGCAAACGGCTCGTATCTGGACGGATAGACGAATAAATCAGCCAGCGACATCATTTCGGCAATATCGGTGCGATAGCCGAGAAAATGCACCCTGTCCGCGATACCGAGGCTTTGCGCCAATTGCGGGTAAATGCTGCCTTTGGTCGAGCCGATGACGAGCAGGTGCAAATCTTCGACGTCCGCCACCGACTTCAGCACGGTGTCCAAATTTTTGCGGGACGATTTGATATCGCCTGCAAACAAGGCGTATATCTTGTCTTCCGACAAGTGATAGTCGGCCCGCTTCACCTTGCGCGGATAGAACTCCCGCAAATCGACGCCGTTACGGATAACCGAAATATGCTCCTCCGCGATGCCTACCGAATCCAGCAGTTCCTGCTTCACCTGCTCCGAAACGGCTACAATTCTGTCGGTCCGCCGAACGGCGAACTTCTCCAAAAAGCTGTTTAAAAAATTAAAAATATACTGATAGAACGACCGGGCGCTCTTGCGCTCTCGGAAAGGATGATACTTGGAGTTGAGCCAGGAACGATGAACGAAATGAATGCAGTTGATATTGGAGCGCGCGTACGTGATAAAGCCATTCGCAACCGTAATGTCGATTCGCTTGCCTAGAAACAACAGCCACAAGGCAGAGGCTATTGCGAACCATTGATTTCGCAGCAGCTCGCTTGGCAGGCGGCGAACGCTAATTTTTTTCCAGACAACCCTGTCCATCGCAGCCAGCTCTTCGGACAGCTCGGACGAAATGACGACTACCTCATGCCCCTGCGCAAGCATTTCCCGAATGACCTCGTAATTAACTCTGCCTTGACCGTCGCCCTTGCGTACTTTATGCGTGATAAAGCAAATTCTCATCGAACACCTTCCTTTATTTCTGCGCTTCCTAGCCCTATCCGACTAGCCTCGATTACGGCATACAATTCGTCCGCAATGGTTTGGTGCCCGGCCTCATTAGGATGGAATCGATCCTCCCAATAGTCCTCCCATTGTCTTAGCAGAGCGGAAGTATCACAGCGATGAACGCTGCCGCTGCGCTGGTGCCTCCATGCGACGGCGTCGATTTGCTGCCGGAAGGCTTCCAGTGACGACCCGGAGGACGGGAAATAAACGGGATCTGCAGCAATCGGCGTTAACAGAATCAAATGAGTGCTTGGCGATTCGTTTAACAGCCTCGTTATAAAAGGATCCAAATAATTTCTGAACTCACTCGGACTCATCCAGGCGATTCCCCCGAATAAGCGAATCGCCGCCCATTTACATCGCCATCTTATTGCCGATTCGATTCGCTGCATCGTTTTTTTATACCGGTTCTTGGAATAATACGGCCGCGGATCCATCCATCCCGGCTTTCTCCATCTGGGAGGAAACAGCCTCAGAGCGGCAGGCTTCGGCCGCACAATCGCTTCGGTGACGCCGTGAGCGACAATAACAATGTCCGGCTGCATGCGAATGATCTCCTTTTCATGCCTCCGTATGGACTCGTCAAGCATCTTCGCGCTGGCGCCGAAATTGTACAGTTCTACTTGCCCCTCACCGCGCGAACGTAGCCTGTGCGCAAGCTGGCTTGGATAAGACTTGCCGGTTCGTATAACGCCAAGCCCTTCCGTAATCGAATCCCCCAAACAGATCAGCTTCATGCGGTTTCCCCCTTCCCCTCCGGTTGATGGGAAGCGAAGGCCAAGGAAGCGAGCATCCAAAACACGGCCCCCATCACCCCGGGCAATATGTTGCTTCCAAGGAGCAGAAATAACAGCGCTCCTAACGCCGACAGACTTAAACTCGCATAATTCCCTTCGATTTTTCGCGACCGAAACGCAGCCCGTGCCAGCATAAGCAGCATGCCGATAAATGCGATTCCGCCAATCACTCCGAACGTATACAGAACGTTCAAATAGCCGTTATCGAAAGATTGGATGGCGCTGTTGTTCAGCTTGGCGCTAAGACCGGTGCTGCCTAGGCCGTTTCCAATCGGATTGTATAATATCGCATTTGTAATCGAGCTAGAGAATGAAAGTCTTTCATTGTAGGACACATCTTGGTTCAGAGAGCCGAGCGTATTGATTCTGGAAATGATGGCGTCCGCTCCAGGCAAGCTGGGCAGCACGAACTGATAAGCTAGCAGCAGAACGGCCAGCATGGCAGACAGCTTCGCCTTCCCCGCTCGCGAGCTGACGAAGTAAACGATCAGCATAACGACCAGCGCTACCCATGCGCTTCTAACGAGCGTAATCAGCAAAGCAAAGGCGACGATTAGCATGCCTGCCAAGCCGAGCGCTCTCCATCTTTTATTCATTACCATGACGCCAAGGGCGAAAGCGAAAAACACCCCTGCCGGCCCCGGTGAATTCAACGTCGAAAAGACGCGTACCTTTAACGGCTCCGGCTGCCCAATGGACATCATTCCGGAATGGTGCATCCAGAAACGGTCCCACTCCGGCAGGTACAAATATTGAACAATGCCGTATAAGGCAACTATGACCGCCAGCCGAGAGAAGCTTTTCAGCCAACGGTCATGAACCTCTCTGCCAAATTGAGCCGTATGGACGTAGGCCAGAATAAAGACGGGGCAGAGGTAACTAATGAAGTCGTAAACGGCGGCCACCGCACCGAATTGAACAATCCCTAGCACAAGCCCGTATCCCATCAGCAAGGCGAATAGGATGACAATTCTGCGAAGCACTGGATTCATGCTTTTGAAGCCGGAAACGACTGGGATAAGCAGCGGCAGGCTGACGAAATAAGGGGCAAGCGAAAGAATCGGCGTTTCGCTGTAAACGTGAAAGGACCAGTCCAGCAGCCGGCGAATTTCGGGGCCAACTGCCCACACCGCCATCACATATGGCAGCAAGGCGACCGATCTGACATGCTGCAGCAAAAAGGCGACAGCGCTTAAAAGCAATACGATGCTGAACTGCCAAAGCTCGATGCGCAGCCCGTGGTTGGCGGACAGCCATCCGATCAGCAGGATTCCAATCGTTACTCCAACTGCGACGGCCATTCGGTTAAAAATAGGTTTGGCGACTGCTATGAATCTAACGACGCTCTCCATGATTTCCATCCGTCCCATCTGCCCCTATAAGTTGAAGCCAGCTTATGGAAGGCCGCCGTTCGTTCTCTTGGCAGCATTCTGGCGAAATTGGCAATGCCCGGCGTCGGCTTGCTCCCGATCAGAAGAGCCCAAAGGATAAAAAAAGGCCTTCGATAGCCGTTCAAATGCTTCAGCAGGACATAAGTTTCGTTATGCGCTTCGTTGCACCATGCTGCTTCGTTATACCCGTTCCTCTTATCTTCGTCAAAGCGCTCGGCCGGATAATGACTGACGCCGATATCGGGATCATACACAACCCGCCAGCCCAATCGTTTGACTGACAAGCTGATTCCGACCTCCAAATGAACCTGCGCACCGCTTCCGCGGAGCCTTTCGTCGAACCGCAGCCCTGCTATCGCCGCTTTGCGGAAGCTCATGTTCGCCCCCTTCAAAATATCGACTTCACGGCTGCCGCCAGTTCCGATATGATGATTGCCGATCATTCGGCCGAACCACATCATTTTGCCGACCGTTCCGTTCGCGCCTTCTTCCAATCGGTTGCCGTGATAGACCCAATCCTTTCCGCCTAAGCCGCCGAGCGCCGGATCGAACTCGTACCGATAAACCATTTTCTCCAGCCAGTCGGGGAATGGAATCGTATCATCGTCGAGAATGGTCACGATATCGCCAGTAGCTTGCGCAATGCCCGCGTTCAAGGCGGCAACCGCCCCGGGAACCTCAACCGCAACGGCTTTTACGGACCATTGGCTCGGCTCGCTCAGAAAGGCTCGCGTGTCCTTGTCGGTATCGCGGACAACAACGATCACTTCATCAGGCATTCTCGTCTGCCTGCATAGTCCCGCCAAGCAATCCGCTAAATTCGCCACCCTCTTATAGGACGGAATCACGACGCTTGCTCGCATAAGCCGCTCCTTTCAGTTGGATATTCCGTAATATTTGGCATATCCGATATCACGACGTTTGATTTGATTCAGCACTGTGCCAATGACACGCGCTTGTACAAAATCCAGCTTCTCTTTCGCTTTGCGAACGTACGACTTCTTGATCTTGCCGCAATGGACGACCAGCAACACCCCGTCGCACAGCGAGCTGACGACTATTCCGTCCGTCACCGCCAATACGGGCGGCGTGTCGAACAGAATCAGATCGTATTGCGTCCGCAGTTCATCAACCAGCCCCTTCATTCGATTGGAGCCGAGCAGCTCTGCAGGGTTTGGCGGGGCCGGGCCGGAAGTGATAATCGATAAGCCGTCGATCTCACTTTCTTTTATCATTTCTGCCGGCAGGCATTGTCCGCTTAAATAATTGGTTAGGCCGACCCGATTGGTTTGCTGAAACAGCCGGTGGATGGAGGGCTTGCGCAAATCGCCGTCAATCAGCAGCACCCTCTTCCCCTCCAAGGCGTACGCAGCCGCGAGATTGGAAATAACGGTCGATTTCCCTTCGCCGGATAAAGCCGAAGCTGCCATCAGCACCTGAATCGGGTTGTCGACCGAGGAAAATTGAATATTGGTACGCAGCGTTCGATACGCCTCGGACACAGAAGAGCTCGGATTGTAGGCGACAATCAGCTTAGGATCATTGGTTGAGCGTCGCATAATGATTTTCACCCGCTTCCTTCAATAATGTAGGCTGAGCGATGCGCTGGCGGCCGGTACGCAGCTCTTCTTTCGTCGTCAATCCGATGGAGGCAAGGAGAGGGATGTCAACCAGAGCTTTCAACTCCTCTTCGCTTCGTACCCGGTCATCTGTGAAATGGAGCAGCAGGACGAGCGAGACGGAGACGATTAACGACAAGACAAAAGCGATCATGATGCTCATCGTCAGATTAATATTAACCGGCGCATGCAACTGGGACGAATCGGTCTTCGCTTCATTTAGTATCGTAATGTTATCTACGTTCATAATTTGGGGGATTTGCTCCTTGAACACGTTCGATATCGCATTTACGGTTGCCGCTGCGCTCTCGTAAGAGGAGGAGGTATAGGTAAGATTCATGACTTGCGAATTGTTAGGCGAGGACACACGCAAGTTTTGCGACATTTCGTAGACGCTGTCCTCCAGCTGCGGGTAACCGCTCTTCACCTTGTCCAGAATAGCCGAAGAATCGATAATTTCTTTGTAGGTATCGATGAGCATCAGATTCGTTTGCAGCGTTCCTACAGTCGGCAGCCCGTATTCGTTGACAGCCGAGGACTGGTTCACGATTAGCTTTGCAACAGCCGAATAGACAGGCGTTGTAAAGTAATAGCTCTTCACGGCTGCCGCCGAGCACGCGAGGACGACTAGTATGAGGACGAGCCACCATTTTCGAGCGACAATTTTGAAGTATTGTTTGAAATCCACCTTGCACCTCCGCGTCAACGATCTTGATACATTATGTATATTAACTACTTTATGATACATTTAGTAGCATGTCAATAGGCTCCCGCAACACGAAAGATACCCGGCGCTCCCTTGCTGGAGTACCGGGTATCCGTACACAGGCTGCTTTGCCTTTGCCGCCATTCAGCTTAATGCTGTAATTTGCAGCTTGCCGCCGACAATTTCGATTTTATTTCTTGTGCCCGTCGTTTTATCGGTCAAAATAAAGGCGTCCCCGCTCTCAATCGCTTTCTTGGAATAGGCATGATTGTAGGGAGAATAGGCACCGTTGAAATCGTAATTGACCATAACCGCAGCGATATAGGTCGGCTGCGCAGCGGACAGATCAAAGAACGAAGCCGAGATGCCGATCGAGTTGGGCGCGAGCTGCTCCCTGCACGAAATTTTGCTCCAGCCGTTGGTCGTTACCTCGAACGTATCGTCATAGAGCGTCGCGTGGCTGCCGAAATCGAGACGGCTCCGATAGCGGGATACGGGACTCAGAATAAAGTATTCGAAGGAGAGAAAACGATTGGTTTCAATAGAGGAGGAAGAGAAGCCGAGGCTAATATAAGGACTGCTCGAGCCGTTTGGCGTAATTTTCAGTACGGCCCCAACCGACTGATCGATATAGGCTTTCATTTCGGCGCTGAAGGGGACAGGAAGCTTAGACAGGTCGGAGACGACCGAAAGGCTCGTTCCCGTGCCTGCCGTTACACTCCAACTGCTTGCTGTCTCCGGGTTTTTCAGCAAATTGCCGTGGCTGACGGCGCTGTTCGCTTTGGCCCGAATCGATTCGCCTACGGTTAACGGAGAAGTATAGAGAAGCGAGGTGCGAATATTTTTATTTTTAATTGTTAAAAATTCCGGGTTCAATCCCGATACGATGACGTTTTTCTCAATATAGTCGATATAAGCGGAGCCTTTCGCTCCCGGCGCCGAGGATTTGACGGCAAGGCCTTCAAATCCCTCGATTACGGTAGTGGTGACATAGCCGAGAACAACGGCGTATTGCTGCTTCTCGCCCGGGCTTTTCAAGCTGTCCGGCAGCGCCGTGTATTCATTCGCCGTCGGATCGATGGACGACCACGACATCCCGAGCCCTGACATGAGCAAGCCGTTAGAGATCGATTTCGGAAGCAGCTTGATTGCAGCCTCTCCGACTTGCTCGAAACGAACCGATTGGAAGGAGCCGTACAGACCGTTTACGCCTCCGCTGGCGTTATCGTACGTATTGGAATCCTTCACTTGATAGACACCGTAGGGCGCATAGCCCAGATGCACTCTTTTCATCGTTGCCCCGAATCCGCCGTAATGGTTGGCATGCTCGGCTATTCCGAACATAATGCAGCAAAAAGCTCCGCTGATCGCGCCTCCTTGAAAAAAGTAGTCTTCGCTGTTTTTCAAGCAATAGACGCCGATCAAGCCGCTCCAAGTACAATCGTAAGCCGTAATATGGCCGTCGGTGCTGTTCATCAAAAGCCCCACCTTGACTTGATTGGTTCGCACACAGCGGAAAATCGGCTTCGCCCCGCCAGCTACTTCGAACGCCGCCGGTCCCGCGCTGAACATCGAGTACAAATCTTGATCGAATAAGCTTTTATTGACCCAAGTCGACAATTGTCTGGGATTGTACAGGATTTCGCCAATCACCGAGAAGTTTTCGAACACGGCGTCCAGACCGGCCTGCTCGATTCTGATGCACGGCAGCAAATCGGTTTTGGTATCAATGGGGTCCCACATAATTTGCGAGCCTAATTGTCCGCCATCCACATAGTCGCCTACTCCGTACATGCCTCTGGATTGGTTCTCAATCGTTTGCCGGATCCGGTACGTGCCTTGCGGCAGGAAGATCCGGTACTTTTTATTGCATATCAACATTGCCGCCTGAAAAGCGGCGGAATCGTCCGTCACGCCGTCTCCTTTGGCCCCGAACCAATGCGGATAAATATCGGCCGTTAAAGGCGTTCCAGCAATAACGCCGCCTGCGCTAATATCGAATACCCAATCGTATACCCCGGCGTCGACCGCTCCGTTTACCGTAATCGTGACGCCCTTCGCCGGCTTAATACGGGCTCCCCGGTCAAAGGTTAGCCGTTTCGCAACGGGAATCGTGATGTTTTTCTCGACGAGATAGGTTCCTTTCGGGAAATAGATCGTATTTATATCGCTATTAACAGCGCTTAATAAAGCGTTGTAGTTGCCGGCAGTGCCGTTTCCGCTGCCGCCTCTCCACAGAATGCTTCCGCCCCGGTCCGCGAATTCTTTATCGATAGCGTCAAAATTGGCGTTCAATTCTTCTCTGAGAACCGTATCCTTGCTTCCCCAACTATTCATATTCATATTTTTCGTTTTGTTCGTTGACATCGCATATGCCCCCTTTCCTAATTCTATATTCCTCCCTTCTCTCATTTGATTCGGATAAACAACTAGATTCATAGATTCGGGCAGCTCCGGCCCTTTATTCTGCGGCTTCGAGCCTCGCCTGTTCGGCCGGTACAGCAGAATAGCCTATGGAGCCCTCCACCATCTCAATGACGATCATTTCCAGCTCCGCCGCCGCCTTTAGAATAAGAGCAGCATTGCGCGGAACGACAGTTACGAACCCCGTCTTCACTTCGTGGCGCTCGCCGTTAAGCAGGAGCTCTCCGGACCCTTTTACGCACGTCCAAATTTCCCGGCGCTCAGCGTCCAGCTTGGAAACGACGCTCCTTCCTTTTCCAACCAGCAAACGCTTCGTCACAACCCGGCTGCCGTCCTCTTCTTCCCGGATTTCCAGTACGCGCTGCCAGCCCCACTGCCGCTCCTCGTACATCGGCATCCGGTCGTGTCCGATATAATCCTTGATTCGCGGACTCGCTTTTTTATCGCTGACCAGTATGCCGTCTGGACTAACCGCCACAATTACATTGGAAACACCGATGATCGAAACCGGCAAATCGGTTTCGTTCACCAGATGCGTGTTGACGCAGTCTTCGCTAATTTGGCCCTTCCCGAGCCGGTTGTCGCCCATTTCTTCCGTCAGCGTATTCCATGTGCCAATATCCTTCCAGCAGCCGTCATAGGGGATGAAGGCGATACGGCTCATATGCTCCGCCACTTCGTAATCAAAGCTGATTTTTGGAAGTGTATCATACTGGCTGGCCAACGCATCGTATTGAATCGGATAGCCGCGACGCAGCAGATGGTCAATCATAAAGCCAAGCTTAAAGGCGAATACGCCCGAATTCCACAGCGCGCCTCGCGCGATTAATGATACGGCTCGTTCTTCCGCCGGCTTCTCGATAAATTGTAACACGCTGCCGTATTCCTCCTGGTCGCTCCCGGGAGCGGGGACCATATAGCCGTATTTAGAGGAGGCGTATGTCGGCCTGACGCCGATGAGTGCGAGTTCAGCATCCGTATGGCAAAGCGCGTCGTCAAGGCGCTTGACCGTATCGAAAAATCGGCTCTCCACATAGGGATCGACTGGCAGGATGACAATCGTCTCATCAAGCGCAACGCCCTTGCGGGAATATAAATAAACGGATGCAAGAGCGATCGCCGCGAACGTATCTCTTCGTTCAGGCTCTACGATCAGAGGCACCCGGTCTCCTAATTGATTTTGCATCATTTCAACCTGTGTACGAGCAGTAGCAATACAGGTCGATTCGGCCAATCCGTTCTCCCGAAGCTGACCCCAGACACGCTGGGCCATCGATACGAGTCGTCCCTCCTCGTCCTCCAGCACCTTTAAAAACTGCTTCGAACGGGCGTCGTTGGATAGCGGCCATAGGCGCGTTCCAGACCCTCCTGACAATAGTACAAGCTTCATGTCTTTCCCTCCCTAGCAACCGTCCTGTGAGGCGAACATCACTTTCACCGTCCGCAGCACGATTTTGATGTCTAGCAGCATGCTTTTTTGCTCCATATAAACCAGATCAAGCTTCACCATCTCGTCAAAGCTCAACCGGTTGCGGCCGCTCACCTGCCATAAGCCAGTGCAGCCCGGGACCGCGCGCAGCCGCAAACGATCGTAAGCGGTATACGCCTCGACCTCTCTAGGCAGCGCCGGCCTCGGACCGACCAGCGACATATCGCCGCGCAGCACATTCCAAAGCTGCGGCAATTCGTCAATGCTCGTGCGGCGAATCCACTTCCCGACCTTCGTTATCCGCGGATCTTCTTTCATTTTAAACATCGCGCCCGCGACCTCATTGCGTTCTAGAAGTCCGTCGAGCAGCTGTTCCGCATTCGTTACCATAGACCGGAATTTATACATATTGAACGGTTTCCCGTTCTTCCCGACCCGGCGTTGGTAAAAAAAAACGGATCCTGCCGGATCCTCTATTTTCACGCACACGGACACGAGGAGGAATACAGGAGACAGTGCGACGATGCCGATGGCTGCACCCAAAACGTCAAATGTCCGTTTCAGGAATGCATATGCAGAAAACGTCCGTACCCGATTCTTCTCATAACCCGTGTATAAGCCGGCCGGTTCGAACAACGAATCGATATCGCCGTGCTTACGGGATGTCGTTTGCGGTTGAGCCATCCTCAATCACCTCTTGTTTCTGGAAAGGTTCGCATATTCCCGTTTCATCATTTGCTCCATTGCCGCAAGCAGCGGCAGCCGAAGCTCATCGCTGCGCAGCGCAAAGTCCAGCGTCGTCGTAATAAAGCCCAGCTTCTCGCCAACGTCGAAGCGAGTCCCTTCGAACTCGTAAGCATATACGCCTTGCGTTCTATTCAATCGTTCTATCGCATCGGTCAGCTGGATTTCTCCGCCCGCCCCCGTCTGTTGATCAGCCAAGTAATCGAATATTTCCGGCGTGAGCACATATCTGCCCATGATCGCCAAGTTGGAAGGCGCTCGTCCGATTGCCGGCTTCTCGACGAAACCGCTCACCCGGTAAAGCCGATCCAGCTTCTCGGCCGGATCGATAATGCCATACCGGTTCGTTTCTTCCGGAGAGACGGCCTTCACGCCGATTACCGATCGGTTCGTCTCCTCATATTGCCCGATCAGCTGCTTTACGCAAGGAACATCGGAGCTGACGATATCATCTCCAAGCAATACGGCGAAAGGCTCGTTGCCGATAAAATTGCGGGCGCACCAGACCGCGTGTCCAAGCCCTTTCGCTTCCTTTTGCCGAATGTAATGGATATCGACGTCAGAGGAACGGCGAACCTCGTCCAGCAGCTCGAACTTGCCTTTGTTGAGCAGCGTATGCTCAAGCTCGAAGGAATGGTCGAAATGATCCTCGATCGCACGCTTCCCTTTGCCGGTCACAATAATAATGTCTTCAATACCTGACATGACCGCCTCTTCGACGATGTATTGAATGGTAGGCTTGTCGACGATCGGCAGCATTTCTTTCGGCATCGCTTTCGTAGCCGGTAAAAAACGCGTACCGAGACCGGCTGCGGGGATAATCGCTTTTTTCACCTTTGACTTCGGTAACGGCATCGGTCCAAATTTCATTTCCATTTCCCACGTCTCCTATCCTACTGGTTCTGTTCTCTCCTATTTGCGCGATACGCTCTCTTTTTATGATACATTTTGTATCCTGATTTCTTTTACTTTAAGATACAAATCGTATCATGTCAACGTTAAATTGCCCTCTTTCGCGCGCTGCAGACGGATACCGTTTTTTTTGCATGCCAAAAAGCCCGTTAAAACGTTTTCAATTCGTTCTAACGGACTTTCGTTATAAGGAGTCATATGGATTTAAGTAAGCGGCTTGTTGCTTGCCATCACGAGAAGAACAGATGGATTTCGCGGGCCGCGCTTTCGTCGGAGTCGGAACCATGAATGATATTGCTATCTACGCTGACTGCGAAATCGCCGCGAATCGTGCCCGGCTCCGCATCTGCCGGATTCGTCTTGCCGATCAGCGCGCGCGCATTTTTCACAGCGCCAGGACCTTCCCATATCATGGCAAAAGACGGACCGGACGTAATAAACGACACAAGCTCCCCGAAGAAAGGCTTCTCCTTATGCTCGCCGTAGTGCGTTTCCGCCAGATCCTGATCTACTGTCAACAATTTGGCTTCGGTCAGCGTAAAGCCTTTATTTTCGAATCTCGAAACGACGCTGCCGATCAAGCCGCGTTTTACGCCATCCGGTTTCACCAAAACAAATGTGCGTTCCATTATCGTTTCCTTCTTTCTTGAATGTTTTACTTGCAAGCAATTTACTGGGATTAACCTTTATTTCCGAAGCAGCGGCTTATTCGGCAAATAGTGGACCGATTTTATGAAACGAATCGTCCGAGTTTTGGCCCGCATGACCATCGAATGCGTCTCTGCCCGCTGATCCGGCAAATACCGTACGCCGCCGAGAAATTCTCCCGGCGTTACGCCGGTCGCCGCGAATATAACATCATCGGTGCCCACCATATCGTCGACCGTCAAAATCCGGGTCGGATCGCTGATTCCCATCGAGATGCAGCGTTTGTACTGCTCCTCGTCCTCCGGCAGCAGGCGGCCTTGAATCTCCCCGCCCAAGCATTTCAATGCGGCTGCGGCAAGTACGCCTTCAGGCGCGCCACCCGAACCGACATATAAATCAATGCCCGCTTCCGGAAAAGACGGCGCCATCGCCCCGGCAACGTCGCCGTCGGACAAAAACTTGATCCGAGCGCCCGACTCGCGCAAATCGGAAATCATATCCCGATGACGATCCCGGTCCAAAATCATGACCGTCAAATCGGAAACCGGCTTATCCAGGGCCAGCGCCGCTTTCTCCAGCGTTGTCCGAATCGGATCCTTCAACGAAAGCTTGCCCGCCAGCGCAGGGCCAACGGCCAGCTTTTCCATATACATATCCGGAGCATGCAGCAGTTGTCCCTTGCCCGCTACGGCAAGCACCGCCAGCGCATTGTTCAACCCTTTGGCTACGATTTCCGTTCCTTCAAGCGGATCGACCGCCACGTCCACCTCCGGCCCGGACATACTGCCAACCTTCTCGCCGATATAAAGCATCGGAGCTTCGTCCATCTCGCCTTCCCCGATGACAACCGTCCCTTGAATGGACACCGTATCGAACATTCTGCGCATGGCTTCAGTTGCCGCACCGTCCGCGCTGTTCTTATCTCCGCGCCCCATCCAAGGGGACGAGGCCAATGCGGCAAGCTCCGTAACCCGAATAAGCTCCAATGAAAGTTCGCGCTCCAACATAGCTTCTGCCCCTTCTCTCATTCGTATTGCCAAATCAGCTGCAATCTAATCGTATTCAGTTGGCCCGGTCATTCTCTTGCTGTTTGGACAGCCATTCAATAATAATTCCAGCCGTCTCCTCAATGGCGCGATTCGTAACGTCAATGACGGGACAATCCAATGATTTCATGACGGTTTCGGCATAATCCAGCTCTTCCTTAATCCGTTCCATCGACGCATACTTCGCCGACTCGGGCAATCCTAGCGTCTTCAGCCTCTCGGTGCGAATATCAAGCAGATGCTCCGGCTGCATCGTCAAGCCGACGATTAATCGGCCCGGTGCTGGCGCCAGCTCAGCCGGCGGACTCACCTCCGGCATAAGCGGCAGATTGGCCGTCTTGATGCCTTTATGGGATAAAAATATACTCAAAGGCGTTTTCGACGTACGCGAAACGCCGATCAGGACGACCTGAGCTTGCATAAATCCTCGTGCATCCTTACCGTCGTCATACTTGACGGCAAACTCGATCGCTTCCATGCGCCGGAAATATTCGTCGTCGATCGAGTGGAGCAGGCCCGGCTTCCTTTTCGGGAAGCTGCCGAACGTATCGACGTAAGCCTGCATCATCGGCCCCATCACATCGACGGCCCGTACTCCCCAACGGAACGCCTCCTCCTTCATCAGCTCGCGAAGCTCCGGCTGAACAAGCGTATAGCTGATAAAACCTCCCGTCCGGCTCGCCTCCGCTACGACCTGAACGACTTCATCCTCGCTCTTCATATGGCCGTAACGCTTGATTTTAACCTGATCGGACGAAAACTGCCGAAGCGTCGCCTTCGCAACCGCCTCCGCCGTCTCACCGACGGCATCCGAGCATACATAAATAATCATTTCTTTCATAACTTCCGCTCCCCCAAATCCGATGCTTCGGCGATATCCGACATAAGACGCACTAAATTCGATTTGGATACCCAGCCCGTAACCTCGGCGCCGCGCCCCCGTTCCTCACTGGAGACAATAACTGGCAAACAATCGACCTGATGAAGCATCATTTTGCGGACAGCGTCCGTGACGGAGTCTTCAGGATCGAGCGATACGATGTTCGGATAACGGGTCATGACCATGCTGACCGGAATCACTCCCGATCCTGCGTTGCCAAGCGTAATTTTGAGCAAATCTTTGGGCGTTACGATACCGACAAATCGCTTCTGCTCATTAATGACGAGGAGCGTATCAGCGTTCTCGGTAAATAGCGTAATGACCGCGTCGTGAACAGACAGCGTCTCCGGTACATTAACCGGCACGCCTTGTATTTCATGGACTTTAATGCTGTCGAACCTTTCTCTTGCAGCCGAGTTGTTGGTGCTTCGATAAGCGTTTCCAAGAAAGTACCCGACCTTCGGCTTGGCATCCAGCATGCCAAGCATAACGAGAAGCGACAGGTCGGAGCGTAAGGTCGGGCGGCTGACGCCCATGCTTTCCGCGAGTTGCTCTCCCGTTATCGGTTCCTGCTTCTTCACTAATTCAAGAAGCTCAAGCTGACGAGTCGAAAGCTGAATGGGGCTCGCCTCCTATCCGGTATATGTTTGATGCACATATTTTAATTATGTCGTCTTATCCAGCAATTAATATAACATATATAAATATGTTACACAATATTTAAACGAAAACGCTACCAATATTACGATGAGGATTGTTCATATAGGCGTCACATTTCTCAATCCACTCCTAATTATGTCATTCTGATCACAAAGTAAAGAAACCTAACATAGCTCTTGTAAGGCTTCGTCTCGCGCGTTAAACTAGTGAACAATGGATCGTCTCTATTTTATAGAGAAAAAATGAAATATGGGCTCAAACTTAAAAGCAGTGCTTGACGGAAAAGGAGAAAAAGTGGAGGGGCAGAGGGATTCTGGAGAAACGATAGTGGTCGCTTTTAAAGCAGGGTTCCTACCGCAAATATTCTGTAAAATAAAGGTATCAGGCTTTAATGGCGATCGGAAGAACCCTCTGACCCGCAGCGCTTTCCCTCACTTAAAGTCATGCACTGATTTCCGTTTTGAGCCAAAAAGTGTGATGTCGAAGGAGTGGGAGACTTGGAGATTCGGAAAGACGATCTGTCAGGCGAGAAAATCGCTATGTTGATTAACGAGCATTTGAATAGCATGCATGACAATTCGCCCCCCGAAAGCGTTCACGCGCTCAATCTGGATGGGCTCAAGAAGTCGGAGATCACCTTTTGGAGCGCTTGGGAAGGAGACGAATTGCTTGGCTGCGGCGCTATCAAGGAGCTTGACCGGTCGCACGGGGAAATCAAATCGATGCGAACCGCGTCCGCCCATCTTCGAAAAGGGGTAGCCCGGCATATGCTCGCTTTTATTTTAAAGGAAGCCAAGCGTAGGGGTTATGCGCGCGTCAGCCTGGAAACGGGATCTCCTGCCATTCCGGAATTCGATCCGGCTAGGAAATTGTACGAAGCATTTGGTTTTCAATATTGCGCGCCTTTTGCGGATTATAATGAAGACCCTTATAGCTCTTTCATGACGCTTGAGCTGTAGGCGAAAAAAGCGAAGCGGCCCGTTCGAGGACGGACCGCTTCGCTTTTTCTTCTTACCCTTGCTCACTCTCAGTCAACGAGAGGAACAATTCAATATCCTTGTGGGTCAAGGCAACCGCATCCCGCCAGAATTCTGGCTCATCGAGCTTGACGCCCAAATGCTTAAGAGCCAAATCCTCCACCGTCATTCTGCCCGTATCTCGCAGCAGCTCGACATAACGCTCAGCGAAAGCCGGCCCTTCCTGTTGGGCTTTGGCGTAAATGCCGGCGCTGAACAAATAGCCAAACGTATACGGGAAGTTATAGAACGGAACATCCGTTAAATAGAAATGCAGCTTAGACGCCCAGAACAACGGATGCGCTTGACCTAGAGCGCCGTGATGCGCCTCGCGCTGCGCCGTTTCCATCAGCTCGTTAAGCTCCTCCACCGTCACTTTGCCTTGACGCCGCTTCTCATAGAAACGGGTTTCAAACAAAAATCTCGTATGGATATTCATGAAGAACGCTACCGTACTTTGTATTTTAAGATCGAGCAGCGATAGCTTTTCCTCTGGATCGGCAGCGGCCTGTACCGCCGCGTCTGAAACGATAAGCTCGGCAAATGTAGAAGCGGTCTCCGCCACGTTCATCGCGTATTCCTGACAGAACGCCGGCAAATCGTCCAACACATATTGGTGATAGGCATGGCCCAGCTCATGCGCCAACGTCGACACATTGTCCTTCGTTCCGGAGTAGGTCATAAAAATGCGGGTTTGCCGATCCTTCGAGAACGGGATGCAAAATCCGCCCGGCCGTTTGCCAGCGCGGTCTTCCGCTTCGATCCAGCCCTCCTTGAACGCCATCTCCGTAAAGGAAGCAAAATCCGGATTGAATTTGGCAAATTGCTTCACGATTAGGGAGGCAGCCTCGTCGTAAGACGTCGTTCCCGAAGATGCTCCCAACGGCGCGCCAATATCGTGCCAATCCAGCTTCTCGATTCCGAGCAGTTGTGCCTTCCGCTCCAAATAACGGACCAGCAAAGGCTTGCCTTCTTCAATCGCCGTCCACATCGCTTGCAGCGTCGCTTCGCTCATCCGATTGATTTGCAGCGGCTCCTTCAATGCCGAGTCCCAGCCGCGTTTTTCGTACAGCTTTAACCGGAAGCCTGCAATCCGATTGAGCGCATCGGCACACAGTTCAGCATGCTCGCCCCACTCCCGTTCCCACTCGCGGAAAGCGGCCTGCCTCACAGAACGGTCGCCGTCGGATAGCTTATTGAACATCTGTCCGGCCGATAAGACCCGCTGTTCTCCGTCCTTGCCGGTATCGGTAAATTTGGCGTTCGATACAATTAAATTGTAGAGCTCGCCCCAGCCGTGATAGCCGTCTACCGCCAAATCGCCAGCCAGCTCCTCGAGCTCCGGCGAAAGCTTCTCCTTCGCCTGCTCTCTGCGCTCGGCAAGCGTAAAAGCGACAACGCTCGCTTCTTGGCTTTGCAGCAGCTTGGTCCAGTCGGCATCGGCAATTTGGCGCAGCTCGTTATCGAATCTGGTCATGACCCCGAAATACTTGGCGAATATCGTTTTCACCCGATCGTTCAGGCCGTTCGCCGGCGTATCTTTCATATTTTGCGCGAGCAGACAGGCGGCAAACGATTCCGACTGGCGAAGTCGAAGCAGCACCGACTGGACAAGACCGACCGTTTGCTTTACTCTCTCATAGGACGACAGTGAATCGTCCTCCAGCTTCGCCGCCGCAACGGCGAGATCCTGTTCCATTCCTATCAATTCAGCGGCGAACTCCGGTGATTTTGAGCCTCCCGGATAAAAGACGTCTAAATCCCAGACCATTGGATAACTGTTGTTGCCCATGTCTTCACTCTCCTTGTTTCGATTATGCAGCAGCCCCCGCCGCCTCCGCAGCGGCGAAAGAAGCAAAAAAATGCCGCCGCAACAGATGCGAATAATTTGCGCAATCCAAGGCAGCGGTGTATAACTTAATTATATCCTGATCGGAGGTATTGTACCATGTCCAGACCCTTGCAAATTTCACCCGACACGGCGGTTAAGCTTTCCCAACAGCTTGGCGTGCCGATCGAACATCTCATGCATATGCCCCGGCACATTTTACTGCAAAAGCTGGCGGAGCTAGCGAAAACGGAATCCGATGCCGCCAAGCCGGCCGATTCAGCTTCCGGCGACAGTGCCGACGCCAATCCTGATTCGGAAGACCGCGGCTTATGATACCATTTGAGAACAGCTGGCCTTATGACGTTTTAATGAATGATGTATACGTTCCCGACTGCCCGTTCTGCGGCGCTGACAACGTGCTTATTCCGCTGAGGGTGAAGGAGATCGCCGAAATTCAGCAAGGAAAGAAGAAGCTGCTCGTCTTTCCTTGCTGCCACAATAAAACAACGATCGTTGACATGGACAACGATTATATGCTTTCTGACCAGCCGTTGCGGTCCATACGCCGTTAACGGCCGGTGCGAACGGCTGGAGGCGTCGGGCGGTTTCCGCCCGCGCCATCCATCTATGCCTTTGCTGATTCTTCGGCCTTCTCCTGCACCATTTCTTCTCGTATCGCCTGCCACTGCTCACGGCTTGCTCGGATCATCGCCGCATCCATAATCCGTTTATCGTTAACGATGCGGGAAAACCATTTAACAGCCTCGTTACGCTCTCCGATTCGATAATTCAACTCGCCGAGCATATACATCAAACGAGCGTTGTTAACGTCCTCGCCTTCCTCCTCGTACACCTTAATATAGGATTGCAGCGCGAATCCAAGAAAACGAAGCTCATCCTCTTTCTTCTGCTCATAGCGATATAGCCAGGCGATATGATGGAGAATACCCGATATAACCCGCTCTTTCTCTCCTACCGTTTGTGCCGACAGCAAAGCCAGCTTATAGCAGGCAAGCGCGGATTGCGCATCACGCGCTCCGCCGTAATCCCGTGTCGACCAGCGCACTCCCACTTTTGAGAAGTATTCTTCTTTTTGACGATCGTTCAGTTTTTGAATTCCATTTTCCGTAGAAGCAAAACCGCATCCTGGGCACACGCGGACTACGTAAAAGTCCGGATTTATATCATCCTTATAGTATCCGCAAAAATCGGTATCCGTTCGAATCGCTCGTTTGAAGCTAGTCCTCACCCTCGATGTTGTAAATTCCGTTTCACAGCAAATACACTGCTGCTTAATCTGATAGAGCGGTTCCATACGGTCACTTCTCCTCCGCTAATTCGGTTATGTATGTATGATGTTCTGCTATCTTAATTGCAGCTGCCGCACGCTTGTTTATAAACGCAGTCGTCCGATAGCCGATAGGTAATATATCGACTGAAAGAGAAGGAAAATGTAGGCATTCGGTACGAGGTCTTCAGGCGAATAAAAAAGAACCGCATTGCTGCCAATGCGGATAGTGGAAAATCTAGTATTAGATTGAAGCTCAATAATCTTCTTCGCCGGAAGACGGCGCAGAGAGAGACTCTCGGATGACATACACGAAAGCACAGACTAGGATGCCGGAAATTATACTCATCATAACCATCCCTCCAGGTCTCTTCAATTAATACTATTGTACCATGCCTACCCGATCTTTATGCAAGCGTTTTCTTTTTGTTTTTTCCACTATTTTTCCCGCGCTGATCGCTCATCGGTTGTGATGGATATCATCCTCCTCACATATATGTTAATAGACAAGCTTAACGGTTAATTTCAAAGCGCGTGTTCCGCCCCATCGCCAAAGCACCCCGCATGCGGCAGCAGCGCTGTACGTGCCAAAACCACAAGCCGGAAGCGCATTACGGCAAGGAGGAGAGCATAATGTTGCGAATCATGACCCATCCGGCGACGTTGACCGGACTCGGCGCCCTGAGCATTGTATTGCTTATGGCCTTTTTTCCCGCTTCAACCTTGGAATCCTCGCTGCGAGGATTATCGATATGGTGGCAGGTGCTGTTTCCTGCCCTCTTTCCTTTCTTTGTTATATCGGAGCTGCTGCTTGGCTTCGGCATCGTTCATTTTTTTGGCAAACTGCTCGATCCGTTCATGCGCCCTTTGTTCCGCTTGCCCGGCATTGGCAGCTTTGTCGTCGCCATGGGCTATGTTTCGGGTTACCCGGTCGGCGCGAGACTGACGGCTCAGCTGTGGGAGCAGAAGCTTGTCAACCGGGCGGAAGGCGAACGGCTCGTTGCCTTTACGACGACGTCCGATCCGATCTTTCTGATCGGAGCCGTATCGGTCGGTTTTTTCCACAACGCTTCGCTTGCCCCAGTGCTTGCCGCCGCCCATTACGGAGGCGCCTTGGTGATCGGCTTCCTCATGCGCTATCACGACCGGCGTGCCCCTATTAGCGGCATGCTGGTCGAGACTTCGCATGCGGCGAAGAGTCGGCAGCGCTCTAGAATCGGCCAAGCCATTAAAGCGATGCATGAAGCCCGTTTGCTCGACGGACGCAGCCTGGGCAAGCTGCTGCAGGATGCCATTCAATCGGCGCTTCGGCTAATGATTGTCGTCGGCGGCCTGGTCGTCTTCTTCTCCGTCGTGATGGAAATGTTGACGAAAACAGGCCTAATAGAGGCGCTAGCGCAAGCTTTAAGACAGCTATTTCGAACGTTTGGGCTGCCTGGGCGTTTAGCCGACGCACCGATTTTCGGACTGTTTGAAGTTACGCTTGGAGCTAGAGAAGCCGGCGGCGACCACGGAGCTTTGATGCATCAAACGGCGCTTGCCGCTTGGATTCTGTCTTGGGGCGGCCTATCTGTACATGCACAAGTCATCAGCCTGCTCAGCCGCACCGATATTCGCTACCGTCCCCTGTTTCTCTCGAGACTGGCGCACGCCTTCATCGCGATGCTGCTCGTTTATGTGCTGTGGGGCTGGCTCGGTCCGTAAATCGGTCCTTCGTCATTGAATTTACGGCCGTATTTCGTTATGATCGTATAAGAAAATGTTGTTTTCGGAAGGAGTTAATTTTTTGAAATACGCGGTAATAGACCGGGGAGACTCCATGTCGCAGCAATTGGCCGAGCAGCTTCACAAACTGGCTGCCGCCTCTGAGCTGGAGCGCAACGACGATCAACCGGAGCTTGTCGTTTCAATTGGCGGCGACGGCACGCTGTTGCAAGCCTTTCATAAATATGTGCACCGAATCGACGAGGTTGCCTTCGTCGGCATTCATACCGGCCATCTCGGCTTCTATGCCGACTGGAAAGCGAACGAGATGGAAGAGCTTGTTCGCATGATGGCAAGCGAAAAGCCAAAGATCGTCAGCTACCCTCTCGCCGAGCTGGAAGTACAGACCGACAAAGAAACGATCTCTTATGTCGCTCTGAACGAAATAACGCTCAAAGGCGCAGACATTACGCTTGTCGCGCAAATTAACGTAAACGATGAGCCTTTCGAAATGTTCCGTGGAGACGGCATCGTTATTTCTACTCCATCCGGCAGCACGGCATATAACAAGAGCGTAGGCGGCGCGATTGTACATCCGACGATCGAGTCGCTGCAGATCGCCGAGATCGCCTCTATCAATAACCGCGTCTATCGGACGCTCGGCTCGTCCTTTTTGCTGCCTCAGCATCATCATTGCGATATCATTTCCAAAAAGGACCAGCGCCTGCTGCTCGCCATTGACCATCTCAGCGTGCAGAGCAATGATATCCGGGCGCTAAGATGCACGGTCAGTTCGAAAAAGGTTCATTTCGCAAGGTACCGGCCATTCCCGTTTTGGAATCGCGTACGCGACGCGTTCATCGATTTGTAAAAACAAACAAAGCTCCTAGCGTTCGCTAGGAGCTTTGTTTGTTTTAGAACCGCCTTCAGCGGATCGATTCTGATGCTGTTTCGGGGCCGATTGCGATTGCGCGGAGGAATGCTGTCCCTTAGGCTTGTCCGGCAAAGTGGCGACAGCCGCGCCGTCGGATGGACGTGCCGGCTTCTTCCCACGGTCACCGCCTTGTCTGAACCTGCGCTGGCTCCGCTTGTGCGGCTTCGCTTGCTGGATCGTTCCCTTCTCCTCGCGTGCATGCCCGCTCTGCGTATCAAGCTGCTGCTCTCTTGCCGCTGACACAGGAGCGGCTGCAGCTGCGACGCCGGCCGCTATCGCCGAGATCAAGGAGTTTTCCGGCAAATCATCGCCGTCCTCCAGTTCGCTGGAATGGGATGCCTCGGCATCCGCCACTTCCTTATCCTGCTCCTGTTCTTCCTCTTCCGGCGTTTTTTTGACGGTCCCCGTCTTTTCCACAATGAAATAAGGGCAACCGAAATTGCAATATTCGTTAATGTAATCAACCATTCCGGAGAACGCGGTATCCTTGGTCGCCTTCATATGATTGTCGCGAAAGAAGCCTTTCAGCCGCAGTTGGCTGTATCCCCAGTCGCCGATTATAAAATCATACCGCTCCAGCACTTCGCTGTATCGGTCTTTAAAAGCTTCCGCGTTCCAGCCGTTGCGGTTCTCGTGAAGCAATTCATAGGTCTTGCCGCCGATTTGAATCAACGTCTCTCCCCCATCTCTGGCAGCTTCGCCAATCCTTTATACGCCGGTCAGCTCGCGGCTTTCCGCCGCTTCCGCCGAATCGGTCTGCTCATGCGCATGATAAGAGCTGCGTACGAGCGGTCCAGACTCAACATGACGGAATCCGCGCTTCCGGCCTTCTTCCTTAAGCTGTGCGAATTCATCCGGATGCACATAGCGCTCGATCGGCAAATGATTTGGCGTAGGCTGCAAATATTGACCCAGTGTCAAAATATTGCAATCCACAGCGCGCAAATCGTCCATTGCCTGTAAAATTTCTTCGTATTGCTCGCCTACGCCGAGCATAATGCTCGATTTTGTAGGGATTTTCGGATTCATTTCCTTAGCCCGCTTCAGCAGTTCAATCGAACGCTTATATTTCGCCTTTGCGCGAACGCGGTCCGAGAGGCGTTCCACCGTCTCAATATTATGATTCAGAATATCAGGCTTCGCGTCCATAACCACTTGGAGCGCATCCCAGTTGCCCATAAAGTCGGGGATGAGCACTTCAACCCGGCAAAACGGCATTCTGGCGCGGATCGCCTTAATCGAAGCGGCGAAGATCGAAGCTCCTCCATCCGCTAAATCGTCGCGAGCGACGGAAGTAATAACGCAATGCTGCAGTCCCATTTGCTCAGCTGCTTCCGCTACGCGTTCTGGCTCCTGCAAATCGAGCTCTGTCGGCAAGCCCGTCTTTACTGCACAGAAACGGCAAGCGCGCGTGCAAATATCTCCCAATATCATAAACGTTGCCGTACGGTTTGACCAGCATTCGTAAATATTCGGACAGCGAGCTTCTTCACAAACGCTGTGCAGCGTCTTCGAGCGCATCATGTCTTTAATTTCGGCAAAATTGCCTTCTGTCGATAATTTTATTTTAAGCCAATCGGGCTTTTGGAGCTTTTCCTTCTGCATTTTCATCCGCATTCCCTGCTTTCACTATCAAATTCGGCTATGTTGATTCAAGTTAATGTCAGCATCATGACCGTATTGAGCGTTGCTTAACCAATTTCCGTTATTATAACATGTTTCGCTTTAAAGCAACATGCTCGCCAGATGGCGTTTTCATTTCAAAATTAGATGAAACCAATCTCTTTTATTGGCTTGTTCTACCTCAGAACACTGCTGCTTGCTTTGCTCTTCCCGATTCGGATAAAAACCAATCATTTGCAAATGATAAAGCATATGCGAAAAGCTCGCGAAAGGGTGGAACGATTGAAACAGACCATTTCTATTGCTGCGGCGGTTATCGCCGCCTCCCTCTTGTTGATCGCCCAACCTTGCGACGCACGAGCGGCAAGCGAGGCGCGATCGGCAAGCGAGGCGCGATCGGCCGGGAGCAAGCCAGCTGCGGCATCTGGGAGCAGTATCAGCGCTTCTAGTGAAGCTGCAGCGGACGATGCATTAAAAGCGCGGCAATTTCTTTATGAAAAGTTAAGCGTTATGACGGATATTCCATGGTACCGGATTGCCGCCATCGATCAATATGAACGGACGCTGTCGAAAGCCAAACCGAAAGCCAGGCCTCAGCTTGGGAACGTAAGCGGCGTTTTTATCGAAGAAGAGCAATGGGCGGGCTCGCTTAACCCGGACCTTGAAGACCGCACCCCCGTCTCCATTCAGTGGTTTGGCGGTGTAGGCAGGGACGGTGACGGCGACGGCTATGCCGATCGGACGAACGATTTTGACTTGCTGTACTCCATCGCGAGCCGACTTCTTCTCTATGACGGCACCTCGGAGGACGATTTTGCGATCGGGCTTTGGGAGTATTACCATAACAGCCGTTCCGTCCAGCGAATCCAGCAGTTTTCCCAAATCTATGCCGCTTACGAACGATTAGATTTGTTCGATCATGCTTTTCCCGTTCCCGTCGGGAACAATTATTCGTACCGAAGCACATGGGGCAATGCCCGCAGTTGGGGGGGACGGCGCAGCCATGAAGGAACCGATATTTTCGCCAATCACGGACTGCCGGTCAGAAGCACCTGCTTCGGCATCGTCGAGGTCAAAGGCTGGAATCCGTACGGCGGCTGGAGAATCGGCATTCGGGATTTGAACAATTACTACCACTATTACGCTCATTTATCCGGATTCGATAAAGCGCTGGCGATCGGCACGATTGTGGAGCCGGGACAAGTCATTGGCTGGGTCGGCAGCTCCGGTTATGGAAAACCGGGTACGCAGGGCAAGTTCCCGCCCCATCTCCATTACGGCGTCTATTCCGATCGCGGCCTTATCGAGTGGTCATTCGATCCGTACCCGCTGCTTAAAAGATGGGAAATGGACGAACGCCGCCGCCTGCGGATTAGAGACTAGCTGAACAGGTTAGCAAAAAAGAAAGAACCTACGATATGCAAACGGCACGGATCGGATAGTTCCCGCGCTCATTGCATGAAGAAGGTTCTTTTCTTTGTTTCTTTGTTTCTTTATTTCTTTGTTTCTTTGTTTTCTTGATTCTTTTTATCTGCCGGTTGTTCCCCTTCCTTCAGTTCCCCGCCCCTGTAGCGTTGTTGGCTCCGCCTGAACCGCCGCTCTCATTCGCAGCCGGCGATGGAGATTCCAGGTACTCCTCGATCATGCTGCCGTCCGACGGCTTCGAAATCCCCTCGCCCTCCTTCAAAGGCAACGCGATGTTCGGAGCCTGATGCGCAGAATCGCCGACCGGATTTCCTTTGTTGTCGTAGTAATACATCGGGACGTCACCAACAACAAGCAAATAAGAAATCGGAATTTCGGTCTCAACAAGCTGAGGCTCCGTTTCAAACGGTACAATGATCGCTACCTCGGTCATAATTCGGATATAAACCTCGATCAAAATCATGTTAATCCCCGCATTTTTTTGCCGGGTGTTCAAATCGACTTTTACCGCCCCGACAGGCTCGAACTTAACCGGAATCCGCGGGCCGTACGACGAAATAATAGGACTTCCCAGCGCGTTGCCCACCGGTATGCGTTCTGGAATTTCCTTCAGGTGGCTCAGTGTCGCTTGCACCGTCTGAATCGTTTGAGCGCGTATTTTCGTATGCTCCGCGTAATTCAGCATAAAACCCGACACCTTGCCGTCACTGTTCATTTTCCAATCGATCAGCTTCTCAAAGTCGGACTGGCCCGCCACCTTTTCCGTCGTCGCTTCATTGATCGCCTGTGTCGCGATTTGCTTGATTCGGATTTGCGCCACCTTCATAAGCGGCGGCCGCAAATGTTTATCGATATAGACAACGGATTGAATACCGATTAAAAAAAATGAAAGCAGTAGCGCAATAATCCAGATACGCCGTTTTCGTCTTGCAGGCTTAGGCTTGCTCCCCCATCCGCCGTTCCCTCCCGCTCCTGTCGACGACGTACGTTTGGACACCGCAAGCGGCTTGGCTCTAAAAGACTGCACCCGTTTCGGCTGCCACATCCCACCCCACGCCGACTTTTTCTGGCTTTGAAACGGTTTGGCGGGCCGGACCGTCGACTGCCATTTTCCTCCGCTCCGATTCTTTTTGGAGGATGTATTTCGGCTGCCCCAGCTTACGGTTTTTACCCTTCTAAAAGAACGGCTTGGCCACAGACTGGAACGATTGCGGCTCAAAGGTCTTAACAGCCATCCCCTCCTACCCCACTTCGCCATTTCTCCTCTGCCCCCTTGCCGGCTCGGTATCGTTTGTCCTTCCTTCTCTTCATGCTTATGCGGCGCTCGGACAAAAAAGAAGAAGCCCGCGCCTTGTAGTCGCGGACTCCTACCGTCATATGTGTTTGCTCCAAATAGTGCATATTGGTTGATCAGCCCGTTGTCTCCTGTCTCATGTGTGAAGCCTTTGCCCCACGGCATAGACCGCTTAGAGTCATGTCGTTATTCGTTAATTACTTTTGGCTCCAATACCCTTCATGTACAGCGATTGTTTCCGCCTCCAAATCCGGAAAGGGGCCAATCACCTCAATTGGCTTCTGCCCTTTAGCGAAAATCGATCTGCAAGGCAGGTCTAAGGTCGGATTTTGCTCATGGCTGCCCGTAAGCGTAAGCAGCGAGGATTCCGATGCCGCATAAACAACTTGGCCGACATTACCCCAGTAGATCGCTCCAGCGCACATCGCGCAAGGCTCAAAGGTCGTATACAGCGTGCAGCTCCACAAAAACGAATGCTCGAATTGGCGAGAAGCCCGCTCCATCAACGCGGCTTCAGCGTGCCCAGTACATCGGCGCTCGGTGATTTCAACATTTTCCTGCTCCATAAGCACGCTGCCATCCGGTCCAACTAGCAAAGCTCCGAACGGAGTGTTGCCATGCTCGCGCGCCAGACGGGATATTTCGATGCATCGGCGCAAATAGCGCACATGATTATCTTTCATTGGGAAGTCCTCCCCTCCTCCTGACTCATCGCCGTTACCGTTTCCTCCTTCATCATAGCCATCGCCCGATTTTAGCGTCAACGAAACTGCTCTGTATTCGTAAGCCGCGACAAGAAAACCTTATTTTATTGGTAGATGCGCACATGTCCCTTTTTGTTTGTGCCGGATACGCCGTTCTCAGAAGTAGCCCCCTTGCCCGAAATGGGGTACTATGATAGAAAGCGAAATAGATCGGAGTTGATGGCATTGTTCACCCTAAAGGAAAAACTGTATCTCCTCCAATTGCTTAAGCAGCAGAAGCGGAAATCATGGTTCGGGTTGAAAAAAACTTCGCCGGAGCACGATAAGCTTGTTGAGAAACTGGAGCAAATGGTACGGAACGAACAGGTAAATCGCGAGCATCTGTGAGGAACCCGCTCCATATGTTACGCTCCATCATAAACGGAGGAACTTTTACTATGCTTACTTTTCAAGAAAAACTGGATATTATCGCCTCATTCCCGGAGCTTCAACGAAACGATGTGTCGCTTGGCCGGGTAAACTTTCAATATGAGGAAAGCCTGTATGATCGAAAAAATGTCGTCTACCACCTGCATCCGAATGGAAACGGCTTTGTGTATGCCGGACTGCTGAATGGGTATTCAATGGATGCCAAAGGATTGGTCAATATTCGCGATTTAGGCGAAGAGGAATTGCGCAACCTGCTGCGCCAAACAATCAATTCATTGTCCGTACGCGAGACGGTACCGGAGCCTGTATCCAGCAAAAAACGCAAAAAGAAGCCCAAGGAAGAGCTGTGGCACGGCCTGTCCGATCAAAAGCTGCTGCTTCAATACGAGGATGAAATGTGGTACATCTATGCCGGCATCAACCTTGAAATGGCTTTCGAAACATACGAGGAAGCGGTAGAGTATTTGGACGAGGAAGGGTTTGCCCGCGTTTAGTTGGTGGGGTTAAGTACTTGGGCGGAAAATGGTTACCCGGGTTTGACGGGTTTGACGGGTTTGACGGGTTTGACGGGTTTGACGGGTTTGACGGGTTTGACGGGTTTGACGGGTTTGACGGGTTTGACGGGTTTGACGGGTT